>CAISKJ010001294.1 GCA_903885885.1 uncultured delta proteobacterium | reverse complement strand
CGGCTGCTCTTCGTCGCCGTTGGCCTCGTCGTCACTGGCCTCGTCGCCGTTCGGCTGCTCTTCGCCGCCGTTGGCCTCGTCGCGGTTCGCTTCGTCGCTGTTCAGGCGCGCATCGTCGCCGTGCGTCTCGATGCCATCCGGCTGCGCTTCTTCGCGCAGTGTCGCTTGGTCGTTCGGCGGCGCTTGGTCGTGCGCCTCGGTCCCGTTCTCGTCGTGAGGCCGAGCATCGTCGTTGGTGTGCGACGTGTGTTCGTCGACGCCGGAGTCCGACGCAGGAACCTCATGCCCGCGCGCGTCGCCGCTCTCCTCCCGCGGGTGCTCGTGCGGAACATTCTCCTCGTGCATCGTCTCGTGCGCCCCCTCGTCGTGCGAGGCTCGCACCCCGGCGCCGTCATCGTGCGAGGCAGCGTCGACGTGCTGCGATGAGGCGCCCTCGGAATCCGAGAACGCGCCCTCATGCGGGTGTACGCTGTTTGTATCTCCCTCAGTTGTTCCGTCTCCCCCGTGCGCATCTGTCTGACGTACCGATTCGGCGTCCGTGTGCTCATCCACACGCTGCGTGTCGTGACCGGCGAAGTCGCCCCTCGCATCGTGAGCTGCCTCCGCCGCGACGGCGTCCACGTGTTGCGAGGCCGACGTCTCTCCGTGCGACGTCGCGTCCGGGTCGTGCTCAGCAGCGCGCGCTTCGTGGTTCACAGTCGCACTTGCACCGCTGTCCGACCGCCGACTCGCAGCGCTAGCGGGAAGATTCTGCGCGACCGCACCGATCGTCGACACACGCGGCGCTGTTCTCGTCGCCGTCGCGCGCGGAACCGACTCGACCCCAGGCCGGACGGCGGGCCGTACAGCATCGCCGTCACCCGACGTACTCGCTTCCGCGGTGCCCAGCGCGGCAGCCCCCAGCGCGACGCCACCGCCGACGATCACGGCCCGATTGACCCCCGGCGCCTGCCCCTTCCCTGAGTCCGATCGCACCTTCGCCCCGAGAAGTTCGGCCTCGGAGGGCGGCTTCGGAGTCTTGAGGTCGTCGTCCTTCGACTTCGTCTTGTTGTCTGACATCAGGATCTCATCACGTGGGAGAATTCAACGCGTGGGCGCCCATGAAACCAACCAGAATGGGTCACGCGGCGAGGGAGCATGACGGTTGGTCGTGCACCGCACACAGGGCACACATCAGGACGCCAACACGTGTGGAACGCCGGCAGTTCACCTGCAACGACGCCAATACTCCACTGCCCAACAACTGAGAAGTCTCCCAAATGGGGTATGACAAGGATGCCGCAGTGCGGCACATGCAACTCGAATGCGGCGTCGGCGCATCCCCCATTTGGGGTACGCACCGCACAGCGAGCCTCAACCACGCGCTCGAGCCGAGTTCGCGCCCAACGCACCGACGGTCGCGTTGGCGGTTGACGACGCCGTTGGCGATTCGCTACGACTGCGATCGGCGTTGAGCGTTAAGCGCTCACGGGAGGGCGTCGCGTGCCCTCCGCGCTCGCCCCGCACAACGCCCGGCCTCCACTTCAACCATGGTGAATGCTGTGAGTAACGTCAACGCCGAGCCTTCCCCCGACCCCCGTGCCGAAGGGTCGATGCGCCGTGAGATCGGCGTGATGCTCGGCGCCGCGCTCGTAGTCAACGCCACTATCGGCACCGGGATCTTCAAGACGCCCGCCAAGGTAGTTCGCCTCGCGGGCTCCCTCCCAGCTGCGATGGCCATCTGGTGCGCTGGGGCGGTCATCGCGCTCTGCGGCGCCCTCACCCTCGCCGAGCTCGCCGCCGCGATGCCTCGCACCGGCGGTCTCTACGAGTACCTTCGCCGGGCGTGGGGCAACCGGGTCGCGTTCTTGTTCGGTTGGGCCAAGCTCACCCTCCTCATCCCGAGCGCCGTCGGGAGCTTCGCTCGCCTCGCCGCCGAGAGCGCCAACTCGCTCGCGGGCCTCAGCCCGTCGCCCGCCCGCGATACCCGCACCGCGCTGGTGTTCCTCGCCGTGTGCACGGGCGCCAACCTCCTCGGCACCCGCGCGACAGCCCGTCAACAGGCCGCGATCACCGTCGTCAAGTATGCCAGCGTCGTCCTCCTCGCCGTGCTCGGCCTGGCGCTCCCCGCCGCCCACGCGGTCGCTCCGCCCGCGGAGCTACCGCCCTTCGCGGCCACCGTCTCGGTGGGCGGATGCTTCGCCGCACTCGTGTCGTGCATGTGGGCCTACGATGGCTGGGCCGATCTCGCGAGCCTCTCGGGCGAAGTGCGTGATCCGGGTCGCACCCTCCCCAAAGCGCTCGTCGCCGGAACGGTGGCCATCGCCCTGGTCTACCTCTCGGCCAACCTCGGCTACGCGCGCACGCTCGGCCTCGACGGCCTGCGCCACTCGACCAGCGGCAGCAACATGGCCGCCGCAAACCTCGCGGCGACCATTCTCGGTGGCCCCGGCCGCGCGGTGTTGAGCGCGATGATCCTCGTGTCGTGCCTCGGCGGGTGCATGAGCTCACTCATGACCGGGCCGCGGGTGTTCGTCCCGCTCGCCACCGACGGTCTCTTCGTCCGCTCCCTCGGCGCGCTCTCGCCGCGCACCGCGGTCCCTTCGCGCGCCATCGTCGTGTGCGCCGCGCTGGGTGGCGTGTATGTCACCGTGCGCTCCTTCGAACAGCTCACCGAGGCCTTCGTCGTCGGCTACTTCCCCTTCTACGCGATGGCCGTGCTCGCCGTCTTCAAGCTGCGTCGTAGCGATCCTGCGATGGCGAGGCCGTTTCGTGTGCCGCTCTTTCCCCTGCCGCCGCTCACGTTCCTGGCGGGCACCAGCGTGTTGATGTGGGGCGCACTCCGAGACCTCGACCCCAATGCCTGGGTGGCCTTCGCGGTCATGCTCGCCGGCCTGCCGCTCGGCTGGGCGTGGAGCCGCTTCGCCTCGAGTGCGCCCGCGGCGCGCCGCGCCGAATGACCGCGCGACCGCATCGGTCAATCCCGGTGCTCGTCGCGCGCCTCGCCCCTCGCGCGCGTCGAACTAAGGGTCGACGCGCGCGCTCGCTTCACGCTGGCGATGCCGCTGAACCCCATCGAGCGCGCCTCCGCAGCGCCCACCGCCGCGTCACCGCCTCGCTCGCGCGACTGCGACCCAAACCGTGACGGGCACGAAGAAACCGCAACGTGTTTCTTCGTGAATACCCTCGGGGCGCGCTCGCGGCGCGGCGACGATGGCGTAGGTTTGTGATGGGCTCGGCCCCTCAAAAGACCCTTGGAGGCCGACGCCGAGGCTCGCTTACGGCGCGGTAAGCGAGCACCGACCCGGGCGAATCAAGGCCTCCGCAGAAGCGCGCCGTGCACGCCTCACTCGGGCTGGAGCCGCCGGAGCACGCGCGTCGCCCACGCCCGCACCGCCTCGAGCTCGCGGATCGCCGCCTTCGCCTCGGAGTCGTCGGCTGCCTTCAGGGCCGCGACGGCCTTGCGCTCGAAGGCCTTGTCCACGACGCGCTCGCGAAACTGACGCACCTGCGCCGTCACCCGCGGCGCCGTCACCCGCACAGCCCGCGCCTCGCCGCGCTCCGCGAGGAGGCTCGTGACGTACTTCTGCGTGGCCCGCTGCGTGAGCTTGAGCGACGTGACGTGCTGCGCCGCGCCGCGCATGAGCCCCTCGTCGCCGAGCGG
>CAISKJ010001293.1 GCA_903885885.1 uncultured delta proteobacterium | reverse complement strand
GGCAGCGGCGGCGCGGGCGCCTCGGGGAGCGCCTCGGCGGTGTACCCCTTGCCATCGAGCACGGGCGCGAGGGCGGCCCAGGCGAGGCGCGCGTCGGCGAAGCGGCGCGTGGGGTCGCGCTGCATCGCGCGGTCGAACCAGGCGTCGAAGCCGTCGGGGAAGGCGGTGTCGAGGCCGAACTCCTTCGCGCGCGCCGAGGCCGTGGGGAGGGGCTTCACGAGCAGCTCGACGAGGATCTCGCGGATGGCCGGGCGGCTCGTCGCGGCGGCGAACCAGTACATGCGCCCGGTGAAGAACCGAAAGGCCATGAGCGCGAGGGCGAACACGTCGGTGGCGGGCGAGAGGCGGCCCGTGTTGGCCTGCTCGGGCGCCATCCACAGGGGCGAGCCCACGGCCGCGGTGGTCTCCGTGCCCTCCTCGTGGGAGGCCTTCGAGATGCCGAAATCGAGCACCTTGACGCGCACCTGCGAGGGCCCTTCGCCGTCGCGCGCGACGAGCACGTTCTGCGGTTTGAGGTCGCGGTGCACCACGCCCACCGCGTGGGCGGCGCCGATGGCGTCGAAGAGCTGCGCGAGCATCGCGCGCGACTCGTCGAGGGGGAACGCGCCGCGCGCGCGGCACACCTTCTCGAGGTCTTCGCCGGCGACGAGCTCCATCGCGATCCACGGCGTGTCGATGGAGGTCTCGATGCCCGACGCGAGGATCTTCACCACGTGGGGGCTCTCGATGCGCGCGCAGAGGTCGGCCTCGCGCGTGAAGCGCTCGCGGCTGCGGGCGTTGTCGAGCAGCGTGGGGTGCAGCACCTTGAGGGCGCACGGGAGCCCCGTCGAGCGCTGGCGCGCGGTGTACACCGTGCCCATGCCGCCGCGGGCGAGGGGGCCGGTGATCTCGAACTCGCCTCCGAGCGTAGTGCCCGGTCGCATCGGCGCTTCGGAAGCCATCGCGCGCGACCATAACGCAACTGAACCCTCCACGGCGGAGGTTCTTCGCGCCGCTCAGCGCGCGAGGAGCGCGGCGATCGCGCGCACCGTCTCGGGGGCGCAGCCCTCGGCCTTGTTGCTCGCGAGCACCCATGTGGGGCGGCCCGCGTCGAGGGCGCGGCGGGCGAGGGCGGCCACCTCGGCGCGCATCGCAGGGAAGGGCTCGCGCGCGCGGTCGAAGGGCGCGAGGTCGCGCTTGCGCTCTTCGTAGCGCCCGCCCGGCGGGAGCATCACGCGCACGACGACGTGGGGCATCCCTTCGGGGGCGGCGGCGCGCGACTGCGCGGGGAGCGGCGGCATGGCGCTCCACCAGTTGTAGACGTGGGAGGCCCCGTGGGCGCGCAGGGTCTTGAGGTAGCGCGGGGTGAAGTGCGACGCCTCGCGCAGCTCGACGGCGAAGGCGAGGCCGCGCGGCGCTCGCGCGAGAAACGCCCCGAGGCGCTCGCAGAAGGCCTCGGAGCGCAGCGTGTGGGGGCCCGACGCGCGCGGCAGCTCGAGCATCACGACGCCCGTGTGGGCGAGAAAATGTTCGCGCAGGCGCGCGCCCATGAGGGCTTCGAAGTGCTCGACGGAGAGGTAGTGGGGGTTGGGCGCGGCGCGGCCCGCGAGGTCGCTGCCGGGCACCACCGCGGAGGTGATCGCCGCGGGGGCCTTGAGGCAGCACGGAAACCCCTCGGGGAGCTGCGCGGCGAGGCGCGCGAGGTCGCCCTCGGGGATGGGGGCGTAGTAGCTCCGGTCGATGCCCACGGTGCGAAAGAGCGGGTGCCGCGCGTACTCGCGGAGGCCGTTGCGGGCGAGGTCGTTCTCGCTGCGCGCGTCGGCGTACACGAGGCCCTTCCAGCCCGGAAAGCTCCACGAGCTCGTGCCGAGGCGCAGGTGCGCGGGGAGCCGCGCGGCGAGGGCGCGGGCGTCGTCGTGCACGGCGCGCAGCGGGTCGTCGCCCGCGAAGAGCGAGAGCTGCGGCGCGGCGCGGTCGGGCGGAGCGGTCACGGCGGTGGGAGTATCGGGCGCGGCGCTCGGGCGCGCACCTATCGGGGCGTTGCGGGTATGGTCGCCGGTCGTGAGCGAGGCAGAGCGGTACCGCGCGTTGTTGGAGAAGGTGAGGCCCGCCGTCGAGGCGTCTTCGGACCGGCGCACGCGCGTGCTCGACGCGATCGCGTGGCCGCGCGAGGTCGAAGACCGCTTCTTCGCGCAGGGGGCGTCGGCGCTGCCCGAGGTCTCCTACGAGGTCGACCGCGACGTGATGCAGGCGCGGGTGCTGGAGCTCCAGGGCGTGATCGCGACCATCGACGGCGACGACCCGGTGGCCGTGTGGGCGCGCGCGAGCGTGGGCTCGACCATCGACGCGTGCCGCCTCGTGCTCGCGCTGGGCACCACGGAGTTCTATCGCATCTCGCGGGAGATCTACGGCGGCGCGCGCACGCGCTTTCACGGCACGGGCGAGCGCAACATCGACCTCGCCGAGCACCTCCTCGACCGGCTGCGCGTGCACGGGTGGGACGAGGCCCGCGACGCCGAGCCCGAGGAGCTCACCGACGACGACCTCGCGGCCGACCTGCGCGCGCGCCTCGCGCGGCGCTTCCCGTCGATGAAGGTCGAGGTCGTGGTCGACGACGACCTCACGGCCAAGGTGATCGCGGGCATGTCGCGGGTGCGCATCCGCCGCGGGGCCACCTTTCTCCCGTGGGAGGCCGAGGGGCTCTGGTACCACGAGGTGTCGACGCACGTGCTCACCGCGCAGAACGGCGCGCTGCAGCCCGAGGTGCCCTTTCTGCGCGCCGGCGGGCCTCGCACCACGCGCACGCAGGAGGGCCTCGCGGTGTTCTCCGAGCTGTTTCACCACACGCTCGCGACGCCCCGCATGGAGCGCCTCGCGCAGCGCGTGAAGCTCGTCGACATGGCCGAGAGCGGCGCCGACTTTCTCGACCTCTACCGCCACCTCGTGGCGCACGGCAGCGACGCGCGCGACGCCTACCTCGACGCGCAGCGCATCTGCCGCGGGGGCCGCGTCGAGGGCGGCGCGCCCTTCACCAAGGACGCCGCGTACCTCGCGGGCCTCCTCGACGTGCAGGCCTTCCTCTCCGTGGTGGTGCGCGGCGGCTTCCGCGATGAGCTGGAGCTCCTCGCGTGCGGTCGCATCGACCTCGACGACATGCACGCGCTCGCGCTCCTGCGCCGCGCCGGCGTGCTGCGGCGGCCGCGCTTCATCCCCACGTGGCTCAAGCGCTGGAGCACGCTCGTGCCCGAGTTCGCGTTCCGCTCGTTCCTCTCCGACCTGTCGCTCGACCCGCTGCGCGAGCACTACCGATCGCTCATCGAGTTCGCGGCCTCGCACCTTCCGCCGACGCAAGACCCTTCCGCATGATTCGGCGCCGTTTTGTTGGCCGTCTGGGTGGGCCACTGTAGGTTTCGTCTTGCCCGGGGCGTGAAGACGCACCGCCGCAGCGCCGCTCCAACGACGCTGCGATCGCGGGTCTGCATCGACCGCCGGGTACGCCCACGAGCATCGCCGCGCGCAATCGCGGCGCTCCCTCCGGGCGCGGGTCCAGAGGTCCCGACACCCCCTCTGCACGTGTGCGCTCCCTCGCCCGGGGAGACGCGCGCGCGCAGCGCTCCTAGCGCCGTCGCCTCGACGCGTGTTGGTTCGTCCTCCCTCCCCAAAGCACGCGGAGGGGGCGGCGGCGCTGTCCACGCGCCCTCGCGGCCCCGATCGTCTCCCCTCACCGGGACGCGCGTCGGGTGCCCGCGAGGGACGCGGGAGCATTCCCCCACCTGCCTCACCGATCGAAGATCCCCAGTACGCGCACCACGCACCCGCACGCGCCCG
>CAISKJ010001292.1 GCA_903885885.1 uncultured delta proteobacterium | reverse complement strand
TTCGTGCGTCATTACGAGGACGCCGCATGGCTGGCCCTTGGCGCGGGTACGCTTCCTTCGCTCGAGGGCTACGCTGACGTGCGTGCGCTCGCGGGCGAGATGCTGGCGCAACGACAGTTGGTCGGGATGCCGAGCGCCGACGACGTCGCACTCCTGCCGCGGGACGATGCACGCTGGGGAGCTGTCCGCAGCGCCCACGCCGCGATCGCCCCGATGTTCTGGGGCCCGCGCATCGCGATCGACGAAGCATGCGACGCCATTCGCGGTTGGGTTGCCCGGGAGCTGGGATGAGCGCTTCGCTATCCGACATCGCACGCCTGCCCCTGTTCCGTACGCTCTCGCCCGCGACGGTCGAGGCGCTCACCCTCGCCCAAGCCGCCTATGCGCTGCTGCAAGCGAACCCGGACGGCGTCGATGCGGACAGGCGCAGGAAGGCGTTCGCCTTCGCGACGAAACGGGTAGGCTCTTCGGCCACGAGGTGGACGCGATGACCAATCCAGCGAGCACGGTCGGAGATCTGCGGGTGAACGGCGAGCGCCTCTGGGCCTCGCTCATGGAGCTCGCGCAGATCGGCGCGACCGACAAGGGCGGCGTGTGTCGCCTCGCGCTGAGCGATCTCGACAAGCAGGGCCGCGACCTCGTGACCCGCTGGGCGCGCGAGGCCGGCATGACCGTCACGATCGACAAGATCGGCAACGGCTTCCTGCGTCGCGAGGGCACCGACCCCTCGTTGCCCCCGATCATGACGGGCAGCCACATCGACACCCAGCCCACCGGCGGGAAGTTCGACGGGAACTACGGCGTGCTCGCGGGCATCGAGGTCGTCCGCACGCTCAACGACCGCGGCATCCGGACCGAGGCGCCGATCGAGGTCGCGTTCTGGACGAACGAAGAGGGCTCGCGCTTCGTGCCGGTCATGATGGGCTCGGGCGTGTTCGCCAAGGCCTTCACGCTCGAGACCGCGTACGCCGCCACCGACACGGCCGGCAAGACCGTGAAGGGCGAGCTCGAGCGCATCGGCTACATCGGCGACGAGGAGCCGGGGGCGCATCCCATCGGAGGCTACTTCGAGACGCACATCGAGCAGGGTCCGGTGCTCGAGGACCACGGCGTGACCATCGGAGTCGTGACCGGCGTGCTCGGAATCCGCTGGTACGACTGCGTCGTCACCGGCATGGAGGCGCACGCGGGGCCGACGCCGATGGCGCTCCGCAAGGACGCGCTCCAGGTCGCCACCCGCATCATGCAAGAGGTCGTCGCGATCGCGCACCGGCATCCGCCCCACGGCCGCGGGACCGTGGGCATGGTGCAGGTCCACCCCAACAGCCGGAACGTCATCCCGGGGCGCGTGAAGTTCTCCATCGACCTCCGCAACGCGACGGACGCGCTCGCCGACGCGATGGACGCCGACATTCGCGCGTTCATCGACAAGACCCGGCAGGAGACGAACCTGCCGATCACGCTCGAGCTCGTGTCGAGCTACCCCGCGCAGCCCTTCCACGACGAGTGCGTCGCGGCCGTCGCCCGGGCCGCAGCGACCCTCGGCCACTCGAACATGCCCGTGGTGTCGGGCGCCGGGCACGACGCCGTCTACATGGCGCGGCTCGCCCCCGCCGGGATGATCTTCATCCCCTGCAAGGACGGCATCAGCCACAACGAGATCGAGGACGCCAAGCCCGAGCACATCACCGCCGGCTGCAACGTCCTGCTGCACGCGATGCTCGAGCGCGCGAAGGTCGTCGGCTGAGAAGGCGCGTCCCACCCGGGGAGCCCCGATGTCCTTCTCTCCCAGGCCCTGTCTTCACGGTGCGGGCACCTCGTTCCACGTCATTCCCGGCGTGCAGTTCGACGTCTGGCGCGCCACCAGCGTGTTCGGGATGACGGCGCGCCAGCGGGTCGGCGGCCAGCACTGGACGCTCACCGTCGTGGCCTGCACCCAGTGCGGGCGCACCGAGACGTTCACCAGCGATGCGGCCGCGCTCGCCGCGCAGTTCCCCGGTTCGGAGATCGTGACGACGACGCGCCCGGGCTGAAGAGCCCGAGGCGGTGTGATCGGCTCACCCCCACGTGCGTGGGGACGACACGGTCGAGATCTACGCCGAGCCGTGGCGGTACGGCTCACCCCCACGTGCGTGGGGACGACCGCGACCTCGGGTGCGAGACGGACGCTGTACTGCGGCTCACCCCCACGTGCGTGGGGATGACGGCGACGGGGCTGTCCGTCGCGGACCTGCTGCGCGGCTCACCCCCACGTGCGTGGGGACGACGTGCTCGTTGTGTCG
>CAISKJ010001291.1 GCA_903885885.1 uncultured delta proteobacterium | reverse complement strand
CGGCATCAAGGTGTCCGACGAGGAGATCGAGGCCCTCAACCTCGCGAGGAATGAGTTTCATGGCGAATGGAACTACGTCATCAAACCGCGCAAGAAGACGGGTAAGAAATCGTAATTTTAATTTTCAGGAGGCTCCTAACGGGGCGTGCTGCGATCCGCGCATCCCTGCTAAAGGCTCGCGCAGATCAAGCCCCCGGCGCAACGTCCAGCCTCACCACATTCGGGGCGACACGACAGCAAACCTGTTCGTCGAACAGTCGGCGTGTACACGCACCGCCCCGACGGGGCACAGCCGCCGAAGTGGGCCCTGCGTAGAGAGTGCGGTGCGGACGGGTACGGGCCGTTGGCACCGCGACTCACCCAACCGCCTTGACTTCGCAACTACCTGAGTAGAACGTAGCGCATGGACACGCCCACACCGAGCGCGCTCGGCGCCGTCTTGTCGGAGCATCGCCCGGTGTGGAGTATGCGGCCCTGGTTGGCAGTGGCTTGCGCGGGCCTCGGCGTCTGGTTCGCGGTCGAACCCGCCACGAGGACCGGCCACGCCCTCACGGAGGGCCAGCTGTTGCAGGGCAAGGTCCTCGTCGCGGCTTGCCTTCTGGGCGCGCTCTTCTTGGGTCGACAGGTGATTCGATGGCGGGCCATCTCGGTGACCCTCTGCGAGCATGGGTTGCTGCATCGGATGCGGGGCCGGGTGACACCCGTGCCGTGGAGCGCCGTTCAGGACGTGCGCACGGTTCGCTCTCGCGGCCGCCTCGAGCAAGTGGTGTTGGTGACGGCGTCCGGGGAGTGTCTCCTCCACGATAATTTGACCGATTTCGCGGCGCTGGCGAAGGCGCTGGTGCGCCACGGCGTCATGCGTGACGGGATGTACACGGGCCGATACGCCGGGATGGACCCGCGCTGAGAACGCGCGTGGCGCAGCAGGTGCGGCTGCACCCGATGCGGAATCCCGGCCTTGCGAGCGGCGCCCGTCGCCCCGCGGGAGCCGTCGGCCGACGCACTCGTGCTCTCGCCCGGAGAGGGCATCGGGCCCTTCTCGCTCGGCATGTCACGGGCGGCGGTGCAGGCCCTCGGCGCCATGAGCCGCGCGGAGACCTCGCACAGCGTCCGCGTCGACGCGTTCGAGGTGTGGTTCGACGAGGACGCACCCGCGGGCGTGGCGACCTCGATCCGTGTCATGCTCGCCGACGCGGCAGCAGAGGTGCGCGTGGGGACCGCGGTGCTGCCAACCGCGGCGACCTACGAGCAGGTGATCGCCGCGGTGGGCCCCTGCGGGGCACGCGTGTTGCGCCGCGGTGGGACCACAACCCCGTGTCAGGGCGGTGCGGTCAAGGTCGTTCAGGCTGCCCCTAACGGCGCCGTGGGCCTCGAGGTCTCGCGCTGAACGATCGGTCGCCGGCGGGGCCCCTCGCGGTACTCTTCGGCGGTGACGGCGACGGGGGCCGCGTGGGGGCGTTGGGGCGCCTGCGTCGGAGGTGCGCGTCGGTGCGCGTTCGCATCGCCGCCGTGACGCCCCCCCGACGCGACCAACGCTACGCTGGCTTCGCACGCCTCGCACCGCGACGCTACGTCGTGACCTTCGGCGCGTCGCTGAGGAGCATCGCGCCGTCGGCGGGCTCTACCAGAACCTTGCGCTTCGGCCGATCGCGGTAGCCCTCCCCGGCCCCGGTGGCCGCCGGGTCGGTCTCGAGCGTAACCGTCGCCCACACGGCCACGCGCTCGCCCTCCTCGAGCACGGCCTCGTTGAACTGCAGCACGCGCTTGAACCCCAGCGCGTCGTCCGCGCTCTCTCCCCGCGCGAGGAGGTACTCGTTCACGCCCTCGGAGGCATCGCTCCAGAAGCCCGTCCGCTCGTTGTGATCGTCTTCCAGACCGAGTTCGAAGTTCCCGGGGCGTACGAGCACAGTGCCCGATCCGTCGTCGACCGCGAACTCGACGGCGTCGGACTCGCGGATGATCTCCTTCCAGCTCTTGTGCCTCTGCTCGCGCACCCGCAGCAGGTAGGCCGCGCAGGGCCGTCTGCTCAACGGCGCCGTGAGGGTGCGCGGCCCGCGCAAGAGCGTTCCCACGACCCGCACCGTGTCGCCCTCCAGCAACGTCGCCACGGCGGTGATGGGCGCGGCGGCCAGCGCCCGCTTCACCCGCTTCGCCTCAGAGAAATACCAGCGCGCGAAGGCATATCCACCCGAGCAGAGCCCGGCCAAGATGATTGCATAGAACTCTACGGACATCTCGGGGAGTATAGCGCCTATCGATTGATGCTGTGGCCGTAGCCGCTGTACCGGCGCCAGCCCTGTGATGTCATCGCGGCGCATCGACGAGAGGGCGTGAGGGGCCGTGCCGACGGGCCGCGGGTACGCTTAGGAGCCTCCTTGTAATTATCATTCCGATTCTCACGGGCTAAAATGTACGGTAGAGCTCTGGGGCAAT
This sequence comes from uncultured delta proteobacterium, assembly GCA_903885885.1. GTDB lineage: Bacteria > Myxococcota_A > Polyangia > Polyangiales > CAISKJ01. Next base: position 73 of record CAISKJ010001291.1, on the reverse strand, counting down.
GAAGGAGATCGAGGAGGCACTGCGGACTCGTTTCGAGGCACTGACGCCGACGATGACGGAGGCCGAGTTGCGT
>CAISKJ010001290.1 GCA_903885885.1 uncultured delta proteobacterium | reverse complement strand
CGGGCGCGTGCGTGAACCCGCTCACCGACGGCGCCAACTGCGGCGCCTGCGGCAACCGCTGCCCGTCCGCCCAGCCCTGCATGAACGGCGTCTGCGGCTGCGCGCCGGGCCAGACGCTCTGCGGCGGCGCGTGCGTCAACCAGCAGGTTGACAACACCAACTGCGGCAGCTGCGGCAACATGTGCCCGGCGGGCCAGTCGTGCATGGCCGGCGTGTGCGCCTGCGCGATGGGGCAGACCTACTGCGGCGCGAGCGTCGGGTGCGTCAACCTCGCGGCCAATCCCCGCAACTGCGGCATGTGCGGCTCCGCGTGCCCGACGGGCCAGGTGTGCACCACCGACGCGATGGGCACCCGGTGCTCGACGGTGTGCGTCGCGGGTCAGACCAACTGCTCGGGCGCATGTCTCACGCTCGCGACCGACGCCCAGAACTGCGGGGCCTGCGGCCGCGCGTGCAACCCGACGGAGACCTGCTCCGCGGGCACCTGCCGCTGCCCCACGGCGGGCCAGGCGTTCTGCGCGGCGGCCGGCGCATGCGTCGACTTCAACACCAACACGCTTCACTGCGGTCGTTGCGGCAACGCGTGCCCCACGGGTCAAGACTGCCGCGGCGGGATGTGCATCTGCGGCATCACGGGGCAGGTCTTCTGCCCGGGTACGGGCTGCACCAACCCGCTCACCAACAACGCCAACTGCGGCCCTGCGGGTGACGTGCGCGCTTGCGGCAACGCGTGCCCTTCGGGCCAGTCGTGCGTCAACGGCGCGTGCACCTGCGGCGTCACGGGGCAGATCTTCTGCGCGGGCGCGGGCTGCACCAACCCGCTCACCGACAACGCCAACTGCGGCCGCTGCGGCGCCGCCTGCCCGGCCGGTCAGTCGTGCGTGGCGGGCCTGTGCTCGTGCCCGCCGGGGCAGACGGCCTGCGCGGGTGTTGGTTGCGTGAACCTCACGTCGGACTTCAACAACTGCGGCGCCTGCGGCCGCCTCTGCAACCCCGGCCAGACGTGCCGCACCGCGGGCGGCTCGACCGCGTGCGCGTGCCCCACGGGCCAGACCTCGTGCGGCGCGGCGGGCTGCTTCAACCTGCAGACCGATTCGAACAACTGCGGCGGTTGCGACACGGCCACGACGCCGCGCGTGTGCCCCGCGGGTCGCTTCTGTTCGGCCGGCACGTGCGTGTGCCCCGCGGGCCTCACCTCGTGCGGCTCGGGCGCCTCGCTGGCCTGCGTAAACGTGCAGAACGACAACACCAACTGCGGCACCTGCGGTACCTCGTGCGCGACGGCGATTCTCAACGCCGTGTCGCAGTGCGTGTCGGGCGCGTGCGTGCAGACCGCCTGCCGCGCGGGCTTCGGCGACTGCAACGCCTCGGCCGGCTGCGAGACCAGCACGGCGAGCGACCCGAACAACTGCGGCGCGTGCAACAACCGCTGCCGCTACGCCAACGCCGCGGCCGTGTGCACCGCGGGCGTGTGCTCGATGGGCACCTGCAACGCGGGCTTCGCCGACTGCAACGGCGACGCGACCGACGGCTGCGAGACCAACACCGCGACCGACGTGAACAACTGCAACGCCTGCCGCCGCGTGTGCCCCGGCACCGCCGGTCGCACGCCCACGTGCTCCACGGGTGTCTGCGGCCTCGGGAGCGTGTGCACCGCGCCCCTCGCCGACTGCAACGCAGCCTCGACCGACTGCGAGACCAACACCAACACGAGCGCGACCAATTGCGGCGGCTGCGGCATTCGCTGCGACTCGACCAACGGCACGCCGACGTGCGCGGGCGGCGCGTGCGTCTCGATCGCGTGCAACACGGGCTTCGGCAACTGCAACGGCAACGTGGGTGACGGCTGCGAGGCCGACTTCTCCAACAACGTCGCCCAGTGCGGCGGCTGCGGCAACCGCTGCGTCTTCGCCAACGCGGCCGCCTCGTGCGCCCTCGCCACCTGCCGCATCGGCGCGTGCAACTCGGGCTTCGGCAACTGCGACAGCGCCCCCGCCAACGGCTGCGAGACGAACCTCAACGCCGACAACAGCAACTGCGGCGCGTGCGGCAACGCGTGCTCGGGCGGGCGCACCTGCCTCTCGGGCGTGTGCACGCTCGTCTGCGCCTCGGGGCAGACGGTGTGCGGCACGGGGGCGTCGGCCACGTGCATCAACGTGATGGGGACGGACCCCGCCAACTGCGGCGCCTGCGGGCGCGTCTGCGCGGCGGGCCAGATGTGCTCGGCCGGCGCGTGCGTGTGCTCGACGGGCCTCACGTCGTGCTCGGGCTCGTGCGTCAACCTCCAGAGCGACAACAACAACTGCGGCACCTGCGGCACCCGCTGCATGGGCAGCCGCATCTGCTCCGCAGGCGTGTGCGTCACCTCCTGCGGCGCGGGCCTCACCGACTGCACCGCGACGGGCGCGGGCTGCGTCGCGACGGCCACGGACACCAACAACTGCGGCGCGTGCGGCAACGTCTGCACCTCGGCCGACATCGCCAACGGCTCGGCCTTCACGTGCACGACGGGTTCGTGCCGAGTCACGGCGTGCTCGGGCAGCTTCGTCCCCAACGCGGCGGGCACCGCCTGCGTGCCTTGCGGCGGCGCGACGGGCGGCGTCGGTCAGCCGGTGTGCGCGACGGCGCCGCTGTGCAGCGCGAGCTTCACGCCCAACCCGTGCGCCACGCCGGCTCTCTCGACCTGCACGGTGTGTGGCACCAACACCAACCCCGAGTGCGTGGGCATCACGCCCACCTGCAACACGGGCCTCACGGCCTGCTCCATCACGCAGTGCGCGCAGACGTACAACACCTGCTACGACCTCACCGCCACGCCGACGCGCTGCGGCGGCTGCACGGGCGCCGCGTGCCCCGCGACGGGCGTGTCCAACTCCGCGGGCGGCTGCGCCCTCTCGCGCTGCACCTGCCAGACGGGCTTCGGTGACTGCAACACCAGCCGCACCGACGGCTGCGAGACCAATCTCAACACCAGCGCCGCGCACTGCGGCGCGTGCGGCACCGCATGCACCGGCGGTCAGGTCTGCTCCTCGGGTGTTTGCGCGTGCCCGGCCGGCACCACCAACTGCTCGGGCACCTGCATCGACACCAGCACCAGCGCCACCAACTGCGGCGGCTGCGGCGTCTCGTGCCTCGCGCCGACGGGCACGACGTCCAACGTGTGCACGACGGGCAACTGCACGCCCGTGTGCGCGAGCGGCTACGCCGACTGCGACGGGCTCCCGAACAACGGTTGCGAGTGCATGGGCGCATGCACCGGCGGCGCGTGCATGTGAGCCTCTCCGGAGGGCGCTCCGCGCACTCCTCCCCGGCCTTCCCCCTCCCCTGACATCACTCGATCGACCGCACGCCCTCGCGCCCCCTAAGCGGGGGCGCCGGGGCCCCTCTGCGGTTTCGTTTGCGAGAGCACACGAACGGCAGTGCGTCGCCGTCGCGCGCCTCGCAACAACGCGCGATTTGTGATCGAGCGTTGGTGAGCGCTAGACAGGCACCACGGGCGGGTCGTCGTCTTGGGAGGAGCCGCGCGCTGAACACACGGCGGGAACCCGCGGGGCCACGGAGCCGACGCTCTACGTGACGCCCGCCGTCGCGCTCTCGCTCAGTCGAGCCAGAGGCGGTTCTTGATCTTGTGCGGGATGTACTCTTCGGTAATGAAGCGGATGCCGAGCGACGAGAGGGCCTCGATCTCGTACTTCTTCTCGGTCTTCTTCATGCGATTGAGCTCATCTTGCCAGCGCTTGTCTTGAAACCACTCGTACTTCAAGAGCTGGTCGGCGCGCTTCTCGTCCTCATCGGTGAGCGCCATCGAGACGTTCGCCTTGATCTTGAAGCGCTCGGCGTCGAAGCTCGAGAGGCCCAGAAACTTCGCCTTGGGCACGGCCATGCGCTGTGACTCGTAGGCGAGGTTGATGCTCCCCTGCTTGATCACCGAGTAGATGTAGAAGCCCCACGGGTCGTTGTCGGTGATCACGTACACGGGCAGCTTGAGCTCCTCGTGCATGCG
>CAISKJ010001289.1 GCA_903885885.1 uncultured delta proteobacterium | reverse complement strand
GAGTCGCGGAAGTTGATGCCCTCCTCGGGGAAGTCGAAGTGCGCGTCGGGCGCCGCGGGCGCGGGCGACGGCGGCGCGATGGCGGGCGTGGCGCAGCGCGGCGGCGGCGCGGAGCTCACGCGGGCGAAGTGCGCGCCGATCTCCTTGGGGAGGTCGGTCACGGTGACGAGCGCGTTGCGCGTGAGGAGCACGGCGCGCTGAATGGCGTTTTCGAACTCGCGGATGTTGCCCGGCCACGGGTACGCGCGGAGCGCCTCCATCGCGTCGGGGTGGTAGCCCGCGAGGCCCGAGCGGCCCACGTGCGCGGCGCAGTGCTGCAAGAAGAACAGCGCGAGCGACTCGACGTCGTTGCCGCGCTCGCGCAGCGGCGGGAGGTGAACGCTCACCACGTTGAGGCGATAGTAGAGGTCTTCGCGGAAGCGGCCCGCGGCGACCTCGGCCTTGAGGTCGCGGTTGGTGGCCGCCACGATGCGAATGTCGCAGTGCACGGGCCGCGACTCGCCCACCGGCGTGTACTCGCGCTGCGCCAGGAGCCGCAGGATCTTCACCTGCATCGCGAGGGGCAGCTCGCCCACCTCGTCGAGGAAGAGGGTGCCCCCCTCGGCGGCCGCCACGAGGCCCTGACGGGTGATGTACGCGCCCGTGAAGGCGCCCCGCGCGTGGCCGAAGAGCTCGGTCTCGATGAGGCTCTCTTGAATGGCCCCGCAGTTGATCGGTACGAGGGGCCCCTTGCTCCGCAGCGAGGCGTCGTGGAGGGCGGCGACGAGCAGCTCCTTGCCCGTGCCGCTCTCGCCCGTGACGAGCACGTTGCACGTCGTGGCGGCGACGCGCTCGATGGTGTCGAGGGCCTCCCGCACCGCGGGGTGATGCCCGATGATCTTCCCCTGGCTCGTGCGGCGCAGGGTCATCCTCGGTGAGCTGGGATCCGATCCGTCCACGGGTGTGTTCTCCTCGAGAAAAGGGGCCGTGCGTGCGCCCGCGGCGCGCCGCGCCGGAGGCTCCAACGGCGCGCACGATCACTCAGGTGTTAACCGAACATGCACGCTCGTGACACGCGCGACGCGCCACATTGTGCAGAATGTAGGCGCCCGCCTCGCGCGCGTTTTGCGCCGCGCTCCGAAGCTCTTCTATCGCCACCTTCGGGCGACGAAGGCGCACAGGTTCGGAGCGAAACGTAGGTGCGTGGGGGCGCGTGTTCTTCATGCCACCACCCGGTACTGCGTGCCGTTTTTTGTGTGGGCGTCTGTTCAGTGTTGAGATTCTCGCGAAGCTTGCGCTGCGCGGGCCGCGAGGTGGGCGACGAGCTGCGCCGCCATGCGCGCGTGGGTGCGCTCGCTCGGGTGCGAGCTGCAGCCGAAGCCCTCGTCGGCGGTGGCGCTCGGCAGCTCGAGCACCGACACGTCGCAGGGCCCGCGGCGCCGCTCGGCCTCCGCCGCGGCCGTCGCGGCGGCGAGCACCTGCGCGCGGGGAAAGCAGCGCGCGCCGGGGCCGCGCTCGTTGAGCATCGGGCCCACGGCGAGCACCACGCGCGCCGCGGGGTAGAGCGCCCGCAGCCTGCGCACGAAGGCCGCGAGGGCGAGCTCGAAGCGCTGCGCCTCGAAGCCCGCGCGCGACGTGTCGTTGGTGCCCACGTTGATCACCACGTCGTCGAAGCGCCACGCGCGCAGGTCGCAGTGCGCTTCGGGCTCGGTGGGCACGGGGAGCGCGAACACGTCGGGCAGCGTCTCGCGCACCGCGGGGTCGTAGTTGCGCAGCACGCCGCGGCCCGACCACGCGATCATGTGCAGGTCGGCTCCGAGCGCGTCGGCGGCGCGCGACACCACGCCCGCGAGGCGTCGTTGTAGGCCGCGCCATACCCGCACGCGGCGTCGGGGCCGTTGACGCCGTAGCCCGCCGTGATCGAGTCGCCCACCGCGAGGATGCGACGCCGCGGCGCGGGCGCGGCCGCGAGGAGCGCGCCCCCGTCGCTCACGGTGAGCGCGTCGACGCGCACGGTGCCCACCTCGGCCTCGGTGAGCTTCATGAGCCGCAGGCTGTGCTCGCCGGGCGCGAGGCCCGCGGCGAGGGCGTAGTCGCGCGTGCCCTCGCGCAGCGCGATGTGGCGCTGGGGCCCGCCGTCGACCTCGACGCCCACGATGTCGGTGTCGCGCAGCGAGTCTTCGTAGGGCGTGTCGGTGAGCCGCGCCGTGAGGCCCGCGCCGCGAAAGCGCAGGTGCACGGCGCTGCGGGGCCACGCGAAGCGCACGCGGCCGCGCCAGTCGGTGAGGGTGCGCGCCTCGTAGCGGACGCGCGGGTCGTCGGCGCTCACCGCGCGCGGGTCGCGGCACGCTACGAGCGCGAGGCAGAGGGCGAGGGGTGTCGGTCGCAGGCGCATCACGCGCGGCGGAGAGAATGGCTTCGCGGGCGCGGCGTCAACGGCGGAGTCGCTGCGGGCGCTTGCGCCATTGTTGCCAGCGCCGCGGCGGTAGCGGTAGTGCCCATCGACCGCCGCGTGCGGCAACCGGAGACCCCTGTCGATGCTTCGATCTCGCCTCGCCCTCGTCGCTCCGCTCGCGCTCTGGCCGCTCGCGTGTCGCGCGCCGCAGACCGCGCCCGTGGTCACG
>CAISKJ010001288.1 GCA_903885885.1 uncultured delta proteobacterium | reverse complement strand
CAGGGCAGGCACGGCGTCGCGGGCGCCGCCTTGGGCACCTGCGGCTGGTTGCGCTTCTTGGCGTCGGCGTAGATCGATCGCCACTCGGCGAGCGCGGCGCGGTCGGCAGGGTCGTTGGGGTTGATGAGCCGCCCGCCGCGCTCGGGGTGACGGCGCAGAAACTCGCGGTTGGCCTCGCGCACCTCGGGGGGCGTGGTCTTGTTCCTGGGGCCCGACGAGGTAGGCTGCGCGCTGGTGGCCATCGGTGGTGCGCGATGTTCACCCCATCTCCGTGACCCGTCTAGCCCCGTCTGCGCATACACTCGCGACCCCTATGGCACAGGTACGCGAACTCACCGACGCGCTGTGGAATGGCGCGATCAGCACCACCGAGTCTCACCCCTTCACGGCCTTCGCGGGCCTCGAGGAGTATCGCCCGGGCCTCGCCTTCGTCTCGAGCTTCGCCAACGTGGGGGCGGCGCGCCCCGACGAGGGCCTCGTGCTCGTCGACACGGGGAGCGTCTTCACCGGCGAGATGATTCGCATGCAGCTCCGCGCGTGGTCGCCCGACGCGGTGCACACGGCCGTGTTCACCCACGGGCACATCGACCACGCCACGGGCGTCGGCGCCTTCGAGGCCGAAGCGCGCCCCGCGGGGGCAGCGCCGCTGCGCGTCGTGGCCCACCGCGCGGTCAACGCGCGCTTCGAACGCTACAAGCGCACCGCGGGCTACAACGCGGCCATCAACGCGCGGCAGTTTCGCTCCGCGGGCTTCGCGTGGCCCACCGAGTACCGCACGCCCGACGCCCTCTACGACGACCGCCTCGACCTCGACGTCGGCGGCGTGCGCTTCGAACTCCACCACGCGCGCGGCGAGACCGACGACCACACGTGGCTCTACATCCCCGCGCACCGCGCGGTGTGCACCGGCGACCTCTTCATCTGGGCCGCGCCCAACTGCGGCAACCCTCAAAAAGTGCAGCGGTTTGCGGGCGATCAGGCGGTCGCCCTCGAGCGCATGGCGGCCCTCGACGCCGAGGTGATGTTCCCCGGGCACGGCCCGCCCATCGAGGGAACCGGGCGCGTGCGCGAGGCGCTCACCACCACGGCGGCGCTCCTGCGACACCTGCACGACGAGACCCTCGCGCGCATGAACGAGGGCGCCTCCCTCGACGCGATTCTCGCCAGCGTGCGCGCACCGAAGGAGCTCCTCGAGCGCCCGTGGCTGCGCCCCGTGTACGACGAGCCCGAGTTCGTGGTGCGCAACGTGTGGCGCCAGTACGGCGGCTGGTGGGACGGCGACGCGTCGCGGCTCAAGCCCGCCCGCGACGAGGCCCTCGCGCTCGAGGTGGCGGCCCTCGCGGGCGGCGCGAACACCCTCGCGGCCCGCGCCGCGGCGCTGTCTTCGCAGGGCGAGCACGCGCTCGCGAGCCACCTGGTCGAGTGGGCCGCCCGCGCCGCGCCCGACGACGCAGGCATCACCGCCGCGCGCGCGGAGGTGTACTCGCGCCGCGCCGACGCCGAGACGAGCCTCATGGCGAAGGGCGTGTACTTCGACGCCGCGAACTCCAGGCCCCGCTGAGTCAGCGCCCGCTGCAGAAGTTGTCGAGGGTCTCGAGCACGGCGTCTTCCTGCTCGTAGAGGAGGTAGTGGCCCGCCGAGAGCTCCACGTTTTGCACGCGGTCGAGGCCCGCGAGGCCCTCGACGCGAAACGCCGGCGTGCGCGCGTCTTCGTCGCCGCGAAGAATGAGCAGCGGGATGCTCGAGCGGCGCACCGGATCGAAGTACGCCTCCTCGTAGCCCGAGAGGAGCACCGCGCCCGAGAGGTGGCCCAGGAGGTTGCGCGAGAGCAGGTGCAGCAGCGCCCGACCGCCGTAGCCCTCGCCGATCACGTACACCATCTCCGCGTGGTTGCGGGTGTAGGTGAGCACGTTGTTCCAGGCGACCTCGCCCTCCTCGTTGGCCCACTCGCCGCTCATGCCCATCGTGGGGCACACGATCATCGCGTCGGGCATGCGCCGCGCGAGGAGGTAACACGGGAGCTTCGAAGAGCCGCCCGTGCCGGGGAGAAAGATCACCGCGCGCGAGGCCTTGGCCTGCGGCGGGTTGAGCACCAGGGTGTGAAGGTTCGTCGCGCTCGTGCGGCTGAGGAGGTTCGAAACAATGGGCGAGGGGATCGGCGCGAACTCGGGGTCTCTTCGCATGCGCGCCCACGCGGCGCGGAGGTACGGCTTCGCGCGGCGCCGGTCGTCGGCGCGCACGCCGCCGAAGTCGCCCATCGCGACGAAGACCATCATCCCGAGGTCGCCGTCTTCGCCGAGGCGGTCGATCCAGGGGCCCGGGCGCTCCGACGGGAGCATCACCGTCGTGCCCAGGGGCATCGGGTGCACCCGCGCGTTGCGCACCCCGAGAATGAGCGCCAGCAGCGCGACGGCGGCGCCCAGGGTGAAGCGCGCGCGCTGCGGGTTGTTCTGCGCAGAGAACGCCGCCACGTCGAGGAGAACGTAGACGGCGAGCCAGCCCCAGCCCCACACCGACACGCCGCCGCGCGCGCACAGCGAAGCGAAGTACACGCCGACGGGAATGCCCAGCAGGCCCAGAATGGATGCGAGTACGGCCACGGTGACGCTCTTCTGCGGCCGCAGAAAACGCGACCCGGCGCGCACGTTAGCAGCATCGTGTGCGCATGCGTAGTGCAGGTTTCAGGGGGTGCGTAGGCCGCGCGCGTCTAGCAACCGGGGGGGGCCGTGAGGTAGTGTCCGCCGCCTCGAAGCACAGCACCCTCCGCGGTGACGACGCGGAGCCAGAGAAAGAAGGGCATCGTCATGAGCGCGACTGAAGTGTCGACCACCGTCGGCAGCGTGAAGGTTTCGAATCCCGGTCTTCTGCAGTGGGTTCGCGAGATGGCTGCCATGTGCAAGCCCGACCGCGTGGTGTGGGTCGACGGGTCCGCGGAGGAGAAGAAGGTCCTCACCGAGCAGGCCGTCGCCGAGGGCGTGCTCATCCCGCTCAACCAAGAGAAGCGCCCCGGCTGTTACCTCCACCGCTCGAACCCCAACGACGTCGCGCGCGTCGAGCAGCTCACCTTCATCTGCACGCCCACCAAGGATGAGGCCGGGCCCACCAACAACTGGATGGCCCCCGACGCCGCGTACGAGAAGCTCGCGAAGCTCTTCGACGGCGCCATGAAGGGCCGCACGCTCTACGTCATTCCGTACGTGATGGGCCCCGTCGGGTCGCCCTACGCGAAGATCGGCGTCGAGATCACCGACAGCATCTACGTGGTGCTCAACATGGGCATCATGACGCGCATGGGCGCGCAGGCCCTCGCCATGCTCGGCGACTCCGACGGGTGGAACCGCGGGCTCCACTCGATGCTCGACGTGAACCCCGAGCGCCGCTTCATCTGCCACTTTCCGCACGACACCACCATCTGGTCGGTGGGCTCGGGCTACGGCGGCAACGTGCTGCTCGGCAAGAAGTGCCTCGCCCTGCGCATCGGGTCGTACCTCGGTCGCAACGAGGGCTGGCTCGCCGAGCACATGCTCATTCTCGGCGTGCAGGGCCCCGACGACAAGGAGCCCACCTACGTCGCCGCGGCCTTCCCCAGCGCGTGCGGCAAGACCAACTTCGCCATGATGATCCCGCCGAAGCAGTTCGCGGGATGGAAGGTGTGGACCGTCGGCGACGACATCGCGTGGATGCGCGTGGGCCCCGACGGGCGCCTGTGGGCCATCAACCCCGAGGCGGGCTACTTCGGCGTGGCGCCGGGCACGAGCATGAAGTCCAACGCCAACGCGATGCTCTCCACGGCGCGCGACACGCTCTTCACCAACGTGGCCCTCACGGAAGACGGCGACGTGTGGTGGGAGGGCATGGACGGCCCCGTGCCCGAGACCCTCACGGACTGGAAGGGCAACCCCTGGAAGAAGGGCTCGGCCGAGAAGGCCGCGCACCCCAACTCGCGCTTCACCGCGCCCGCGGCCAACAACCCCGCGCTG
>CAISKJ010001287.1 GCA_903885885.1 uncultured delta proteobacterium | reverse complement strand
GCGAACACGTGCGCGTCCATGTCAGATCTCGTACTCGGGGGCCGTGGGCTCGCCGAGGCGCGCGCGGTAGGTCTCGGCGAGGTTGAGCGAGCGCTCCCACTTGCGCCCGAGGGCGCGCAGGGCGACGTACGACACGCCGTAGACCCCCGCGAGGCACACCGTGCCGAGGGCGGCCCACACGCGACGCTCGCCGCGAAACAGCATGTTGCCCGCGATGTAGAGCAGAAAGCCCACGAACGCGAGGCGCAGCGCGCGCTCGGGCACGACGCCGCGCGACGCGAGCCACGCGCCGCCGTACGCGCCCACGGAGAAGGCCGCGGCGAGGGTGAGCGCCACGCTCCAGTCGACCTGACCCGCGCGCCAGTAGCGCAGCACCGCGAACGCGCCGATGGGCGGGAGCAGCATCGCGAGGCTCGTGCCCACCGCCCGCTGCTGCGAGAACCCCAGCAGAAACACCAGCGCCGGGATGACCAGCACACCGCCGCCGATGCCCAACAAGCCGCTCGCCGCGCCGATGCAGCACCCCACGAGCAGCAACTTCACGATCGCCGCAAACGCCATGACGCTCTACCTGCCTCTCTATCGGTTTATCGTCTTCTAGGCTACGTCACGCGCGCTCGAGGAGCAGCGAGTGCGGCCGCGCGCGTCGCCCCTCGGCGAGCACCGCCGCGGCCTCGTCGGCGCGCCCACGCCGACGCAGCGCCTCGGCGGCGCACACGTACACGCGCACCGGGGCGTCGCCCCGCGCGGCGCGCGCCCCGAGAAAGTGCGCGGCGGCCTCCATGTCGCCGCGCTCGTACGCGAAGGCGCCGATCACGGCCTGCGCGCGCGCGTCGTCGGGGGCCTCGAGCGCGATGGCGAGCGCATCTTGCGCGCGTCCGTCGTCGTCGAAGAGGCTCGCGAGGAGCCCCGCGCGCACCTCCGCCGTCGCCGGAAACGACGCCACCAGGCGCCGCACGACCGCGTCCTCGCCGTAGGTCATCCAGCGCGCCGCGTGGTCGAGCAGCAGCCACCGCAGCGCCGACGGCACCGCCGCGCCCGCGCGCACGGCCTCGGCCAGCGCGCTCACGCTCGCGTCGAGGTCGGCGACGGCGTGGGCCTCGCCCTGCGCGGCGGCCCAGAGCGCGCGATGCTCCGCGCCCGCGGCGCCCTGCGCTTCGAACGCGCCCGCGGCCTCGTCGATCCGTCCCGTGCGCAAGAGCGCGTGCGCGACGTACGCGTTGGTGACGCCCCAGCGACGGGCCACCTCGAGCGCCTCGGCCCACGCGCGCTGACGCACGAAGGCCCCCGCGACGGCCGACGCGACGGCCGCGGTGCTGTGCGCCCGCAGCGCCTCGACGGCGCCCTTCACGGGGCCGTGCACGCGCTCGCTCCACCGCACGAGCTGGTCGGCGACGAGGCCGTCGTCGGGGTGCGCCGCGAGCGCATCGCCGAGCGCCGCGAGGGCCTCGGCGCGCGCGCCGCGCTCCCACAGCGCCGAGGCGTGCAGGCCCGCCGCGATGGCGGGGCGCCGGCCCACGTCGCCGTCGACGCCCGCGGGCAACGCCGCGAGGGCCGACCCGCACGCGTCGGCCACGAGGTGGTCGCCCTCCGACGCCGCGAGCGCGCCCAGGCGCACGCGTGACATGACCCGTCCCGTCTGCGCGCGCGACCCGAAGACCGCGGCGTTCCACGCGAGGCCGCCCTCGCGCTGCCGAACGAGCACGCCCGTGAGCAGGCTCGCCGACCAGCCCGCGAGGAGCTCGTCGGGGCGCTCGCGCAGCACCCGTTCGAAGAGCGCGCGGGCGCCGTCGAGGTCTTCGGCGAGGAGCAGCTCGAGGCCGAGGTAGTGCCAGTGGCGCGGGTTCGCGGGCTCGGCCTCCATCGCGGCCTGCAAGATGGCCCGGTTGCGCCCGCGGCGGTCCTTGCGCGCGCTCTCGTCGCGCGTGTACCCGTAGTGCGTGAGGGGCAGGTCGGCGGCCTCGATGGCGCCGCCGTGCGCCGCGATCGACGTGGCGACCTCCTCGTGGAGGCGACCGACGAAGCGGTGCCGCGCGTCGTTGCGGTGCAGCCGCACGAGGTACGCCCGCTGCTGGAGCGATCCGTCGCCGTCGACGCTGTCGACCGGCAGCGTGAGGCCGTCGGCCGTCGTGCCGCGCAGCACGTCACGCCAGCGCGCGCGAAACGCGTCGCTCAGCGCCTCGTCGGCGTCGAGCGTGAGCACCCAGTCGCCCGTCGCACGCGCGAGCGCGTGGTTGCGCGCCGCCGCGAAATCGCCCGTCCACGCGAAGTGCGACACCGTCGCGCCGAGGGCGCGGGCCACCTCGACGGTGCGGTCGCGGGAGCCCGTGTCGACCACGATGCGCTCGAACGCCACGCCCTCCACGCTGGCGAGCGCGCGCGCCAGGTTGGGCTCCTCGTCCTTCACGATCATGCAGAGCGACACGGTGGGCGCGTCACCCGTCGGGCGCCACAGCGCGCGCACGGCGTCGGGCAGCGCGGCGAGGTCCGGCGCCGTCGCCATCGCGCCCGCCTCGAGGAGCACCGCCGCGGGCTCGGTGGTCGTCACGCCGCACGCGCGCATCCCCGCGGCCCGCGCGGCCACCACGCCGAGGTGCGCGTCTTCGAAGACCAGCACCGACGCGGCGTCGACGCCGAGGCGCTCGGCGCCCAGCAGAAACAGGTCGGGCGCGGGCTTGCCGCGCGAGACCTCCTCGGCCCCCACGATGACGCGAAAGCGGTCGCGCAACCCCAGGCGGTCGAGCACGAAATCGCGGTTCACCTTGGGCGCGGCGCTCGCGATGCCACACACGACGCCGCACGCGTCGAGCTCGTCGAGGAGGGCCACCGCGCCCGCGATGGGGGCCACGTGCGCGTCGAAGAGCTCGCGGTAGCGCGCCTCCTTCACGGCCGCGATGGCGGCGACCTCGGCGGGCTCCATCGCGCGACCCACCATGGCGGGGAGAATCTCCTCGTTGCGGCGCCCCGCGAAGTCGCGCATCACGGTCTCCGCGGTGATCTCGCGGCCCAGCGAGCGCGCCGTCTCGATCCACGCCTCGATGTGAAATCGCATGTTGTCGACGAGGGTGCCGTCGAGGTCGAAGAGCACGGCGCGGACGGGGCGTTGGCGCATCGCGCGCGAGACTACACCGCGCGCCGCGGTTGCCGTACGCGACACACATCGGCGACGCTCGACGGCGATTCGACCAACGGGGCTCTGGGCCGCGCTCGTGACAGGCTGCGCCAACACCATCGCGGGCACGCGCGGCGAGGCGCCCGACGCGGTCCCGCCCGCCAACTTCGAACTCACCGTGCTCGTCGATCGGAGCGCGCCGGGGGCGCCGGGCGTCGATGTTCCCGTGCGCGTCGCGTCGCGCGAGGGCGGCGCCGTCGTCGAGGCGCGCACCGGCGCCGACGGGCGCGTTCTGCTGCAGCTCGACCCCGCGCAGACGTGGGACGTCACCGCCGCCCGCGCGGGCCACCTCGCGACGTCGCTGCTGGGCGCGCGCATGCCCTTTCGCACGGTGCTCCGGCTCCCGCCGCAGGTGCCCACGGAGGCCCCCGACACGCGCCGACAAACCGTGGCGGTGACCGTGAGCGGGCGCAGCGCCCCGCGGAGCGCGGTGGTGCTCGAGGGCGCCACGGGCTCGACCATCGCGCGCGACGACACCGTCACCCTCTCGGTGCCCTCGTGGCGCGGCGCGCCGCAGGGGTACTTCCTCGCGGCGATGGAGCTCGACGCGGCGTCGAACATTCTCCGCGGCGGCCTCGCGCCGGTAGCCTCGCGTACGTCGCCGGGCCCCGTCGCCGTGGCGCTCTCGCTGCGCCCGCGGGAGGAGCGCTTCCGCGTGGAGTTTCCCTTCGTGGGGCGCGTCACGCCGTCGACCTATGAACGCGCCGCGGCGGGTTCGGTGCTGCGCTTCAAAGAGACCGAGCTGGGCGAGGGGGCCGTGCCCGTGGGGCGCGCGCAGCTCAGCCCGCCCGACGCAACAGGCGCCGCGTGGCTCACCCTCACGCGCTTCGACGCCCCCCTCGCGCCGGAGCTCTCGACCGTGACCTTCGCCGCACGCGGAGGCCTCGAGGGCACCGTCACGCTGCAGCCCGCCTTTGTGGGGCTCGTGCCCGCGGTGGCGCCCGTCGAGCGCCTCGCCACGCGCCCG
>CAISKJ010001286.1 GCA_903885885.1 uncultured delta proteobacterium | reverse complement strand
TGCTCACGCCGGCGAAGCGCGGCACGAGGCGCGGAGACACGGGGCGAAAGTCGTTGGGCATCGGTGAGAACGTAGTTTTGTTGAGGCGCGTTGAGAATCCCCGTCGATCGACGCGGTACCCTCTGGAATCTCGGGGGCGGTGCCGCCATTCTACCGCCCGATGGCCTCGCGCCCGACGATCGCCGCGCGTCTGCGCACACTCCCCGCGCGTGTTCGCCACGCGCTCGAGCGCCTCGCGAACCCGCCGCGGAGGCTGCGGTTCACGCGCGAGGGCAAGATCTTCGTGGGGGTGACCATCGGCGTGGGCTTCGCCGCGGTGAACACCGGCAACAACCTGCTGTACCTCGTGCTGGGGTTGCTCCTCTCGCTGGTGATCCTCTCGGGCGTGCTGTCGGAGATCGCGCTGCGGGGCCTCGAGTTTCGCCGCAAGCTCCCGCGCCGCGCCTACGCGGGCTCGTCGGCCCTCATCGAGATCGAGGTGCACAACCGCAAGCGCTACGCGCCGAGCTACTCCATCGAGGTCGAAGACCGCATCGATGGGCGTCGCACCGACAAGCGCTGCTACTTTCTCAAGGTGAGCGCGGGGGCGCGGCAGACGGCGGCGTACCGTCGCGTGGCGCCCGTGCGGGGCGTCGAGCGGTACCTCGCGCTGCGCGTGGCGACGCGCTTTCCCTTCGGGCTCTTCGAGAAGTGGCGCGAGATCACCATGCTCGAGGAGCAGCTGGTGTACCCGTCGCCGCTGCGCTCCTACGGGGGCGCGCCGCCGGCCCTCACCGCGGGCGACCTCATCACCCGCGAGGAGCGCGGCCACGGCGAGGTCGACGGCGTGCGCGAGGTCGGCGAGGGCGACCCGGTGCGAGACATTCACTGGCCCAAGAGCGCCGCGCTCGACCGCGTGATCGCGCGCGAGCGGCGCCGCGAGGGGGCCCGCGCGGTGCGCATCGAGGTGGCCAACGGGCCCGCCGAGGGGGCTTCGAAAGAGCTCGCGGCGGAGTTTACGAAGCGGGTCGAGGAGGACATCCGCCGCGCGGCCTACGTGGCGCTCGAGGCGCTGCGCGAGGGGGCGGTGGTGCACCTCGTGGCCGAGGCCGTGCGCGGCGAGATCCCCCGGATGATCACGGCGAAGCCCTCGTCGCACTCGGCCGATCGGGTGCTGAGCTTCCTGGCGCTCCTGCCGCCGGACCCGGTGCTGCCCGAGGAGGCCATCGACCTCACGGTGCGGAGGCCCGCGTGAGGTTCTCGCAGGTGCACAAGTTCTCGGCGTACACGCTGGCCGTGCTGGGCCTCGTGGCGCTGGGCTCGGGCGGCGAGCTCCCGGTGCCGAGCGTGATGGTCATCGCGACGGGCGTGGCCGCGTCGTGGTTCGCCGAGGCCGAGGTGCTCCAGAGCGAGCGCTACAACCGCGGGTGGAACGTCGCGATCGTGCTCGCGTTCGCGCTCCAGATCGTGCGCTGCGCGTTCTTCAACCACGAGCTCCTCCTCGGCATCGTGGAGTTTGCCTCGCTGCTTCAGATCATGAAGCTCTCGACGCGGCGGAGCGCGCGCGACTACCAGCAGGTGACGGTGCTGGCCCTCCTGCAGCTCATCGCCGCCACGGTGCTCGGCGGAGGCCTCTCGTACGCGGTGTGCTTCCTCGGCTTCGTGATCGCGACGCCCTGGGCCATGACGCTGGGCCACCTGCGCCGCGAGATCGAGGGCAACTACCTCGCCGACGCGCGCGCCGGCCGCGCGGGCGTGCCCATCGACGTGGCGCGCATCCTCCGCTCGCGCCGCGTGGTGGGCCCCGGGCTGCTCGTGGGCTCGTCGCTCCTCGCGTTGCCGATCTTCCTACTTACTGCAGTGATCTTCGTCATGTTTCCGCGCATCGGGCTCGGCATCATCACGGTGCGCGCGCGCGGCGAGAACACGGTGGCGGGCTTCGGCACCACGGTCGACCTGCGCGGCCACGGGATCATTCGCAACGACCCCACCATCGTGCTCCGCGTCGAGCCCCTCGACCTCGAGGAGAACCCGCCGCCCGTGCGCACGTTTCGCCTCCGCGGGGCCACCTTCGACCGCTACGGCGGCCGCGGGTGGTCGCGCAGCGACGCGGGCCGCAACGACGCGGTTCGCGTCGAGCGCGCGGGCAACCACTACGCGCTCTTGCGTCTGCCGCGGCCGGGCGTCGACCACGGGTTTCGCGTCACGCTCGACCCCCTCGACCCGCCCGTGGTGCCCGTGCTCGAGGGCGCCGTCGGGCTGCAGATCGACGCGCGCTTTCAAGCGGGCTTCGCGCGCTACCCCGAGCTCACCATCGACCGCGACGACGGGGTTCGGTACCCCAACAACGACGAGGTGGGGCTCACCTACGTGACCTTCGTGGGCGACCGCGCGACGGTCACGTCGCCGTCGCGGCGCGTCTTCGCCGAGCGCGAGGAGCGCTTTCGCCAGCGGTACACGCAGCTCCCGCCCAACGTGTCGCCGCGCGTGCGCGAGCTGGCCGAGGCCATCACCCGCGGCGAGGTCACCACCGTGGCGAAGGCCCGCGCGATGGAGCGCTACCTCGCCTCGCGCTACCGCTACACGTTGCAGCTCGAGAGCGGCGGCGCGCAGAACCCCCTCGAAGATTTTCTCTTTCGCTCGCGCGCGGGCCACTGCGAGTACTTCTCTACGGCCATGGCCGTGATGCTGCGCACGCTCAACGTGCCGACGCGCAACGTGACGGGCTTTCTCGGCGGCACCTACAACCGCTACGGGCGCTTCTACGAGGTGCACCAGGGCGACGCGCACTCGTGGGTCGAGGTGTGGGACGCGCAGTCGGGCTGGCTCACCTTCGACCCGACGCCCGCCGTCGGCGAGGTGCCCTTCTACCGCCGCGGCGTGATCGCCGAGGTCGACGCCATGATCGAGGCGGTGCGCGTGCGCTGGCGCCGCTACATCGTCGACTTCGACCTCAAAGACCAGACGCGCATCGCGCAAGAGATCTGGCAGTACTACGTGACGCACCGGCGGCCCCCGGCGAACACGCCGACGGCGTCGCGTACGCGCCGCACACCCTCGCTGGGCGCGGTGCCCGTGAAGCAGCTCGCGGGGGGCGCGGCGATCGCCCTCGCGCTCGTCGCCCTCGCGTTTCAGGTGCGCCAGTGGCGCGCGCAGGGCGCTCGCGGCGTTGGGGTGCCCCGTACGCCCGCGGTGCGCGCGGCGCAGCAGCTCGCGGCGGCCCTCGACGAGGCGCTCTCGACGCGCGGCACGTCGCGCCCGTCGAGCCGCTCGCCGCTCGCGTTCGCGCACGACCTCGGCAAGCGCGGCGACGCCTTCGCCCCGCTGGCGCTGCGCGTCGCGACCCGCTACATGGCCGCCCGCTACGGCGAAGAGGCCCTCGCGCCGGGCGAGCTCGACGCCCTCCGCGCCGAGCTGCGCGCCGCCTCGCAGCCGAGCGCGCCGCCGCGGTGAGCCCCCCGTCGGCGCTCGCCGTCGACCTCCGGGCGCTGGCGATGTTTCGTGTGGGCCTCGCGCTCACCCTGCTGGCCGACGTGGCCTCGCGCCTCGCGGTGTGGCGCGTGTTCTTCACCGACGAGGGGCCGTGGCCCGCGGCGGCGGCGCGCGCCGCGTCGCTCCCCTCGCTCGCGTGGGTGAGCGCATCGCCCGCGTGGACGGCCGCGCTCGTCGCCGCGCAGTGCGTCTTCGCGGTGGCGCTCGCGCTCGGGTGGCACACGCGCGTCGCCGTGGTCGCCTCGTGGGCGCTCCTCGTGTCGGTGCACGGCCGCAACGCGCTGGTGCTCCAGGGCGGAGACCTCGAGCTGCGCCTGCTGCTCTTCTGGTCGATGGGGCTCCCGCTCGGCGCGCGGGCCTCGCTCGACGCCCGCCGCGCGCCCACCACGGCGACGGCGGTGCGCTCCGCCGCGAGCGCGGTGCTGCTCCTCCAGGTGGCGATGATCTACGTCACGAGCGCGCTCCTCAAGCGCGACCCCGCGTGGTGGCGCACCGGCGACGCCGTGCGCGAGGCGCTCTCGCTCGCGTCGTACGCGCAGCCCCTCGCGGCGCGGCTCCTCGCGTGGCCGCGCGCGCTCCGCGCGGTCACGTGGGCGACGCTCGCGCTCGAGCTCGCGGGCCCGCTGGTCGTGTTCGCGCCGTGGCGCCGACGGGCGCTGCGCGTGGCGGTGCCGATCGCCTTCGGGCTCTTTCACCTGGGGCTCGCGCTCACGCTCAAGCTCGGTCTCTTTCCCCTCATCGGCGCGCTCGGGTGGGTGCCCTTTCTGCCCCTCTCGCGCGACGAGCGGCCGCTCGCGCCCCCGTCCCGGGTCGCCTCCCTCGCGGTCGCGCTGTGCTTCGCGCTCGCGGCGATGTGCGCGGCGCGGCCGTGGCTCCCGCGGCTCCCGCCGGGGCCGCTCTACGGTCTCGCGCGGGGGCTGCGCCTCGACCAACGGTGGGACCTCTTCGCCCCTCGCCCGATGCAGCACGACAGCTGGTTCGTCGCGCTGGGCGCGCTGCCCGACGGCCGCGAGCTCGACCTCGACACGGGCCTCGCGCCCACGTGGCTGCCGCCGCGCCCGTGGGCCTCGCTCCATCCCACCCTGCGTTGGCGGCGCTACGACGCCAGCCTGCGCCGCGGCGACGTCGCGCCGCTGCGCGCGTTCGCCGCGTGGAAGCGCCGCCGCTTCGCCCGCGCGCACCCCGCGGCGCCCGCCCTCGCGCGCGTCACCGTGGTGCGGGTCATGGTGTCGACGCGCGACCGCGCCGACGTCACGAGCGAGACGCTGTACACATGGCCCGAGGCGCCCCCATAGGGTGTGACATAGTCTGTCCGATGTGCGCGCTTGACAGCGCCGGGGGCCTTGGCGCCCTATCGCCGTCACCCCCATGACGATCATTCACGGCGCGCGTCCGAAGCCCATGGTGCTGGTCATTCTCGACGGGTTTGGCGAGCGCGACGAGGGCGCCGCCAACGCCGTTCGCATGGCTCGCACGCCCAACCTCAACGCGCTCACCGAGCGCTTTCCGCACACGCTCATCGGCACGAGCGGGCCCGACGTGGGGCTCCCGCGCGG
>CAISKJ010001285.1 GCA_903885885.1 uncultured delta proteobacterium | reverse complement strand
GCGCGACGTCGCCCGCGCGCCCCGCGAGGTCGCTGCGGTTGCGCCAGCGGGCGACCTCGCGTGAGCACACGGTGAAGCGCGCGCGGAGGTTGGCGAGCTTGAGGCTCTTCTCGCGCTCTTCGGGCTTCTCGGCCCACGCGGGGAGGCCCTCGTCAGGCAGCGCGAAGCAGGTGCCGCACTTCTCGCACTGGAGCACCTTGCGGGCGACCTCGGTGGTGCGCCACGGCGGCCACGAGCCCTCGAAGGGGCGCAGCACGGCGCGCTCGATGATGCGCGCGCGGCGGCCGCAGTGCGGGCACGCGTCGACCACCAGGCGCGGACTGTCGACCTGATCGAGCGTGGCCCCCTCCAACGGAACTACCTGCCACATAGGCCCGCGACCCTACCACAACCGCGCGCCCGCCGACGCGCGCAGATCATCGAGCACGCGCAGCGGCACCGCGAGGCGGCGCTCGCGCAGGGCGCGCGCGAAGGCCGCGGTCTGCGCGTCGTCGGGGCCCACGGCGCCGAGGGCGCGCGCGGCGACGCGGTGCGCGACGAGCTCGACGAGGCGCTGGCGCGTGGTGCAGCGCAGGCACGGCGGGCGGGCCACGGTGCCGAGCCACGTCGCGAGGGCGGGAGAAGGTCCGACGCGCTGCGCGCCGTACGCGACCCAGGGTGGGAGCTCGTTCCACGCGTGCGTGTAGAGGTGCTCGGCGAGGCCGCGCGCGTCGCGGCGCTCGATGAGGCTCCAGCCCTCGTCGGCGACGGCGCTCGGCTTCCGCGGGTCGCGCGTGTGGGCCGCCGCGGCGTCGTTGTCGCCGTCCATGCGCGCCACCACCACGGAGAGGTCGGTGATGCCCCTCGTCGCCGCCGCGGCCCAGGGGGCTCCCGTGCTTCGGCTCGCCTCGCCGACGCGCGCCGCGGCGTCACCGAGCGCGCGACGCGACGCCGCGAGGTCGCCCGCGAGCGCCTCGAAGGCCGCGAGGGAGCACAGCACGTCGACGTGGGTGCGCCACGCGTCGTCGCTCGCGTCGAAGCCCGGCGCGCGCGCCATGCCGTGCTCGATGCCCGGAGACCGCCGCGCCATGGCCGCAGCGGGATCCGTGAGGAGGTCGGACCACGGCTCGTTGCACGGATCGATGGGGCGCGCCCACGGCACCGCTCCCTCGTGCAAGAGCAGCGTGCCCACGCGTGTCGACGTAACGGTGGCGAAGCGGCCCTCCCACGTGCGCCGCTCGACGGGCTCGAGCGCGTCGAGGAGCAGCGCGCCGCACGCTCCCATCGCGGCGCCTCCGCGCGCGGCCTCTTGCAATCGTCGCAGGGCCATCGCGTCGCCGTGCGTGGCCTCGAAGCGATCGGCGAGGCAGTCGTAGGTCGCGGCCCGCGTCTGCGCGTCGCCCCACACCACGCGGCGGCCGCGCTCGCGCACCGCCCGCTGCCGCGCGACGCGGGCCGCGAGGGCCTCGTTGCCCGCCAGCACGTGCAGCCGCAGGTCGAAGGCGAAGTCGTCGATGTAGCTCGCATACAGGTCGACGAAGGGCGTTCGCTCGGGGGCGAGGGCGTCGCTGCCCTCGGCGAAATCGCCCGCGGCGTAGGCCGCCATCGCGCGCTGCCAGGGCTTCACCGCCGACGCGCACGGGGCCCGGTGCGCGATGTCTTGCGCCTCGCGCGTGAGGCCGCGCTCCAGGGCCATGTCGACGGCGCCGGCGCAGTCGCCCGCCGTCACGAGCTCGCGCAGCGCCGCGGCGAGGTCGTCGCGCGAAGGGCGCCGCTGGTGCCAGCGCGCCTCGCCGCGCGTGTGATGCGCGCGCCGTCGCTCGAAGGGCGACACCATGGCGACCGTGGCCGCGCCTGCGCTCCCGCGAAACACCGTGTAGGAGCGCGCGCCGTCCCACGCGACGCCCTGGCGACCGCCGCCCGCGAAGCCCGAGGCCACGAGGCCCACCACGATCCACAGGGCCATCGTGGACG
>CAISKJ010001284.1 GCA_903885885.1 uncultured delta proteobacterium | reverse complement strand
CGGGGCCCGTCTCGCCGAAGCCCGCGGTGATCACCACCACGGCCCCGACGCCCTTGCGCCCGCAGCCCTCGACGGCCTCGAGCACGCCCGCCGCGGGCAGCACGATCACCGCGAGGTCGACCGCGTCGGGCACGTCTTCGACCGTCGGGTACGCGCGCACCGACTGGATCACCGCGGCCTTCGGGTTCACCGGGTACACCGCGCCCTGAAACCCGCCGCGCAGGAGGTTGTGAAACACCTCGGCGGCGATGGTACCGCGGGTGCGCGAGGCGCCGATCACGGCCACCGAGCGAGGGCGAAGCAACGGATCGAGGGAGTCGCGCATCGCCGCGGGCCTAGCACCCTCCGCGCCGTCGCGGCCAGCGCCGTCGCTGCGCCCCGCGCGCACGCACAATGCGCCCGCTCCGACGCACGACGCAGCGCCGCGCGCCCCCTTCCCAAGCGCCTCGGACGTGCGGCACCCTCGCGCCCATGCAGCGCGTGCTCTTCGTGTGCCTCGGAAACATCTGCCGCTCGCCCACCGCCGAGGCGGCCTTCAACGCGCTCCTCGCCGCGCGCGGACTCACCGCGGGGTTTCACGTCGACAGCGCGGGCACGAGCGCCAACCACGTCGGCGAGGCGGCGCACCCGGGCACGCGCGCCGAGGCGTCGCGCCGGGGCGTGGCCATCACCCACCGCGCGCGCCAGGTCACGCACGCCGACTTCGACCGCTTCGACCGCATCGTCGCCATGGACCGGCAGAACCACCGCGACCTCGCGCGCCTCGCGCGCACCGACGCCGAGCGCGCGAAGGTCACCCTCTTTCGTCGGTACGAGCCCGACGCCGACCACGACGACGTGCCCGACCCCTGGTACACGGGCGAGTTCGCGCGCGTGTACGACATCTGCGCGCGGGCCTCCGCGGGGCTCCTCGCGGCGATCGAGGCAGGGCCGCCGAACGCGACGGCTCGCTGAGTCCGTGGGGGGGCGCGCGAGCGAGGCGTTGACACCCTCGCACGGTGGTGATGCCATGCACTCTGCGTGATGCTGCGACCTCGGTGGAGACTCATCGGCGAGACCTACGAGGTGCTGCTCACACCGTGGGGAGCGGGGCGCGAGCGGCGCGCCAACGCGCTCACCGAGGCGCAGGCGCTGCGGGCCATCGACAAGATCGTGGGCTCGTCGCACAGCGTCGCGGCCCGCACGCTCGCCGAGTGCGCGCGCTACGTCACGGCGCGCTACGGGCGCGTGGTGCCCCTCGCGGGCGACGACCGCGCGGTGGTGCGCCAGGCGCTCGCCCGGGGCGTGCTGCGGGCGTGGCGCACGGGGCTGCACCTCGTGGCCGCGCCGACGCCGGGCGACCTCGACAGCGAGGCGATCGAGCGCATTCCCCTCGCGAGCGAGCTGCTGCCCAAGACGTGGATCGAGATCGAGCTCACCGACATGGAGGGCAACCCCATGCCCGGCGAGCGCTACTGGATCCAGCTGCCCGACGGGCGCGTCCGCGAGGGCGCGCTCGACCGGCTCGGGCGGGCGTACTTCGGCGACCTCGACCCGGGGCAGTGCGAGATCCGCTGGCCCGACCTCGACGAGGAGGCCACCGTGCCCGCGCGGGCGATGCTCGAGGCGCCTCCCCCGCGCGAGAAGACCTGGGTCGAGATCGAGCTCACCGACATGGAGGGCAACCCCATGCCCGGCGAGGCCTACTGGATCAAGACGCCCGACGGCCAGGTGCGGCAGGGCAAGCTCGACCGGGCGGGCCGCGCGTACTTCAGCGACCTCGACCCGGGGCAGTGCGAGGTGCGCTGGCCCAACCTCGACGACGACGCGCACGTCGCGGCGCTCGACGCCACGGTGGGGCACCCCGAGTCCAACGACAACGACGCGCAGGCGCAGACGCTGATCGATGCGGCGCGCGACGGCGTGCCCTTCTGCGAGGAGTGCGAGCGCGCCCGCAGGGCGCTGGCGCGCTCGGGCGCGAGGGCCTGAGGCGATGGCCGACGAGGTCCCGATGGAGCAGCTGCGCGAGCGCCTGTGGCCCGCGGGCGACGACGCGTCGGCGTACGCCATTCTCGATGGGGCGCGCGACCCGCAGGTGCACCCGATCATTACGGGGTCGAAGCTCGAGCACCGGTGCCTCTTCATCGGCGAGCTGTCGCCCTCGCTGGCGCGCGCCGCGCCGTGGATCGTGCGGCTCTCGCGCGACGACGACGCCACGCGCGAGCTCCTGCGCCGCGGGTGGGGTGAGGCATGGGGCGTCTACCTCCGCGCGCCGGCGTCGTCGCTGGCCGCGCTGCACCAGCATTTTCGTCGCATCTTGCGCGTGCAAGACGAGGCCGGCCGCAAGCTGCTCTTTCGGTACTACGACCCGCGCGTGCTGCGCACCTACCTGCCCACCTGCACGCCCGACGAGCTGCGTCAGGTGTTCGGCCCCGTCGACCGGTTCTTCATCGAGGGCGAGCGGGCGAGCACCATCGGCGAGTACCGCTTCGAACACGACGCCCTGTCGCAACGCGACACGCAGGTGCAGCGACGGCTCCACTGGCTGGGCGACTATCTCCGCAAGAGCCGCGAAGAGCCGCAGTGACGGGAGGGAGAGACTGATGTCGACGACGCATCGCGTGCAACAGGGCGAGTGCCTCACGAGCATCGCGGAGAAGTACGGCTTCTACTGGCAGACCCTGTGGAACCACCCCGACAACGCGCGGCTGCATGAGCTCGGGCGCCACCCCAACGTGCTCTTCGCGGGCGACGTGGTGACCATCCCCGACAAGCGCATGACGTCGTACATGCGACCGACGGGCGCGCGGCACACGTGGAAGGTCAAGGGGGTGCCCGCGAAGCTGCGCATGCGCTTCCTGTGGGAAGACGAGCCCCGCGCCAACGAGCCCTACACCCTGCGCGTCGACGGCCAGGTCTCACAAGGGACCACCAACGGCGACGGCTGGGTAGAGGTGTCCATCGCCCCGAAGGCCCAGTCGGCGAAACTCACCATCGGCGAGGGCGACCGCGAAGAGGAGTACGACCTCGCGCTCGGCCACCTCGACCCCGTCGAGGAGCTCACGGGCGTGCAGGCGCGCCTCTCCAACCTCGGCTTTCCCTGTCACAGCACGGGGGCGCTCGACGAGCCGACGCGCGACGCGCTCCGTCGCTTCCAGCGGCAGCAGGGGATGGAGCCCACGGGCGAGCTCGACGACGTGACCCGCTCACGGCTGCACGGAAACCACGAGACCGAATAGCGCCCTCCGGCCATCTCCACAGGAGTCGCACCGATGACCTGGACCCCACCCGCCATCGTCGGGAGCAGTTTTCTCGACGTCGAGAGCACGGACCATAAGTACCTCGGCAAGGGCCTTGTAGCGCGCGCCGCCTACGACCTGCATAAAGGTATCTCCTTCGTGCGTCGTGTGGTCGGCGTCGAGGCGCTGTCGCTCACCCAGGGCACGCACACCTACGACACGTCCTACACCCAGCATGCGCACCCCACGGTGCCCGCCGACAGCACCACCCGGCTTCGGTACAAGGTCGATTCAGGCAGCGTGACCATCGGCTGGCGTTTGAAGGGTCACACGCACGCGCGCCGCGCGACGATCGAGATCTACCGCCCCAACGTGCTCCTGCCCGTGTGGACGCACGACCTTCAGTGGGACGACGGCCCCCCGAGCGCCAACGGCTCGCACTCGCTCGACCTCAGCACCCTCGTCCCCTTCGATTTCGGCGACGACCGCGCGGTCTACAAGCTTCGGCTGCGCGTCCCGCCTGGCGAGTATCGCCGCGAGGTGATGTCGCGCTGGGTGTATTTTGTCATCGAGCCGCCCGTCTGGGTTTCTCTCGTGGTGAGAGAGCGCCCCGCGCCGGGCACGCCCGTGGAGGGTGTCGCCATCAAACTCGTACCGCCAGGCCTCGCCGAGCGCGTCGTGAGCACCGACGCGCAGGGGGCCTACAAGGCTCGGTTTCCCAACGGCGATGGCCCCTTCAAGGTGACCGAGCTCGCATACGACGAAGAGGCCGAAGAGGGAGCCGAGGAGCCGATGTTCTGGGTAGACGCGTTGGAGTCCGCGGGCTAACGCGGAGGGGCACGAGCTCAGATGACAAAGATCTACAAGAGACACGACGCGAGCGACGCCTACACCGTGCAGGCGGGCGACACGCTGAGCAGCATCGCCCAGGCCAAAGGCGTCAGCGATTGGAAGGCGCTCGCCCGGTACAACTTCGGCACCGCAGAGCGAGACGAGGTCGTTCGTGCGCTGGTAGAGACGATCGGCGTCAAGCTCACCGATCAGGCGGGGCCGCACAAGGACGACCCG
Organism: uncultured delta proteobacterium; assembly: GCA_903885885.1. GTDB lineage: Bacteria > Myxococcota_A > Polyangia > Polyangiales > CAISKJ01. The sequence continues at coordinate 34,010 of CAISKJ010001284.1, read as the reverse complement.
TCCAGGCTCCCGATGACGCCCGACGCGAAGCTCGACACCCCCAAGCTCAAGGTGCCGACCGCCTGGACTTCGGACCTCGCCCCCAAGCAGACCCACACGGTGCACCTGAAGCGCGCGCGGCCCGCGGCCGCGGTGAGCTTCCGCGCGCTCGACCGGTGGTTCATCCCGAAGAAGGAGAAGTGCGAGGCGAAGTACGTGGCGCACGGCCTCGCGGCCTGCGCCGACAAGCTCGACTTCATGGTGTTTGGCAGCCAATACTGCGAATGTACCGACTGGAGCGAGGGCCTGGGCACCTGGGGCAAGCCCGACGACCTCGTCGACGAGCCCATCTACAAGAAAGACATCTCGGGCGCGAAGCGGGCGGAAGAGACCACGCTGGCCGATGGCGGCTGGACCGGCGAGGCCAACACCGAGAAGGGCCTGCTCTCGCGCAAGACGGGCACCGCCAGCGAGCGCTACGTCAACGTGGCGTTCTCTCCCTACACGGTTGTGCTCCGCGCGCGCAAAGACGGCGAGGCCAGCGACGCGAAGGCCCTGCTGCTCGTGAAGCCCTTCTGGCCTGTGTTCAAAGAGACGAAGGCCGAGCACACGCCCACCGTCACGGCGGGAGGCTCCATCGAGCTTAAATGGACCAACGCCGCGGACGTCGTGTGCGGCGCCGTCGAGGTGGTCGACAAGGGCGGTCGCCGAGTGTTCTTCGCGGTGCTCAAGGGCGACCAGCTCAAGTCTGGTGAGCGCACGTTCACATGGGACAAGAAGTACCTCGGCGAGATTCAGAATACGCACGGCGAAGGGGCGTACCTCGACGACGCCAACAGCGTAGACGCCGATGGCAACGCCAACAACGAGAACGCGCCCTACGTGTACAAGGTGCGAACCTCGACGGAGGAGCCGAAGAAGGAGTCGCTGAAGATCGAGTGGGAGGTGCGCGAGACCTCGCGCCTCGCCGAGGGGATCGTTCGCGTCGTCGACAAGAACCACAAGGTGGTGTTCGAACGACCGCTGAAGAAGGCGCTCGTCGGCAAGGGGGAGCACGCCATCGACGACTGGGACGGCGCCTACGCCGAGGGCATCAAGAACAGCAAGGACGGCGACGCGCTCATCGCCGCCGACATGCCCTACCGCGTCGAGGTGCGCGCCCACACGGGGCCGCACGAGGAGAAGGGGCTGGCCCTCGCCTCGATGCACACGGAGGTGCGACTGCACGTGGCGCCGGGCGCGGTCGACGCCGATCACTTCGCGTTCGAGTCGCGGGTGACCCCCGCGAGCCTCATCCTCGAGCCCGCCCCCATGGTGCTCGGTGTTGCCCCCACCGCGGACACCGCCTACCTCCAGATGAAGCTGGCCGAGTTCGGCTTTCACCCGGGGCCCGTCACGGGCTCGACCAACGAGCACTACGAGCGCGCCCTGCGCGAGTTCAAGCGCTCGGTGCCGCGCCACAAGACCACCTCGGACTATCAGCGAATGGCCATCGACACCGCCGAGAGCGGCGACCTCTACGAGGCCATTCAACACATTCGCGCGAGCGACAAGCGCACGGTCTTCGGTGACATTCAGGGCATCCGCGGCAACAGCGATGCGCCCGACCTCGCGCACGACACTTACAAACAATCCCTCAAGCGCGTGCTCGACGACGTGGTGGTGTGGGTCGACGACCGGCAGTACAACACCGCGGCCGACGCCGCCCTCGACGAACAGGGCAACGCCTTCCTCTCGGGCAACGCCCCGCGCGAGCGCATGGGGCTCTTGAATTACCGCGGGGGCATGGTGGTAGGTGACGGCAAGACCACGCTCGACCTCGCCGAGATCCCGCGGCCGTGGATCCCTCTTCAGGCGACGGCGCGGCTCATGAGTCGTGACAAGCACCTCGGCGACGACGTCGACGCGAACCCCTCCACCGACGACATCGACACGATGCGCGCGGCGCTCGGTCCGGTGCGCGTCGACTGGACCGTCGACGAGCTCTCCTACGATCTCAGCGCCATCGACACGGGCCACGCCAATTACGACAAGAGCTTCGTTCGCACGCAGCGCTACGTGCAGTGGGCCCTCGCGCAGAACCAGGCGAAGCACACGCGGGCCGACACGAAGCGCGAAGCCGTGTACATCAACTGCACCGAGGCCCTCGGGGGCGTGCGACCGTCGAGCGCGGCGAGCTACCACACGGCGGTGTTCTCCGATGGCGACCTGAGCCTCAAGCCGTGGAAGCCGAAGGCGATCGGCGACAAGGAGTGCATGGCCACGGTGGCCCACGACCACCTCGCGGATGCGCAGCGTAAGAACACCGACCTCTTCGAAGAGAGCATCGGGCGCGCCGGGGTGTTCTTTCGACCTTCGATCATCGCGGGCGACGGGTACCGCGTGCGCGCCGAGGTCCGCTTCGAGAAGTTCGACGGCTATGAGTTTCCCAACCTGGAAGCCCTGAAGGCCCGCTACCCGGTGCGCCCGCAGGCGGCGGGCCCCGCGATGCGCGTGTGGCGACGGAGCTCGTTCCGCGCCTATTCTCGCTGGGGCAGCGGCGGCGGCAACTGGGGCGCGAGCTTCATCAACGCCTTTCGCGCGTTCTATCGCGCGGCGCACGTGTACTTCGTACACGAGGGCGGCACCGCCAACACCCTCGCCCTCTCGGCAGTGTTCGACCCCGGCAACAACACGCACAAGACCCGCTTCAAAGAGATCGTTACACGCAACGTCACGAAGGCCGGACTCAAGGACAAGAACAAGGTCACCCTCCACGCAGAGCACCTGTGGCCCTGGGCCGACCAGAACGACTTCGGCTGGCCCGACCTGACCACCGTCGACCTGCCTCAGGGCGAGCTCAACACCTGGCTCGACACGATCTGCTCCGCGACGTGGCGGAAGTTCCGCGCGGCCCTGCTCATGGCCTTCGTGCGCGAGGCCGAGCGCAAGGGATACCTGCGCGGGCACCTCTTCCTGGAGTTCAAGGCATCTCCGACCTATTACATCGCACAGTACAAGTGCAACGGGACGACGGTTCACAGCTACTGGGGCCTCAAGAAGGCTACGAGCAACGGCCCCAAGCACAATACCAACTGCCCCTCACCGGGCTGCACGACCGCGACCGCAGCCGCGGGCAAAATCACCGACCGCGGATACCTCACCCGCAGCGCGATGTCGCTCCCGGCCGTGGGCGGCGCGCTCGGCGCCACGTGGCTCTTCTATGAAGGCGAGGCCGAAGATCGCCTCAAGTCGGTGTGGGCGCATGAGGTGGGCCACCATCGGCACCTCGAGCACGCGGGTGACGGCCCCGGCCAGAAAGACAACCTCCACGACACCGCGGCCAACGAGAAGGTGAGCAACGTCACCTGGGGCGGCCTCGGCGGCAACGCCGACCCCAAGGCCAAGCGCTGGGATCGGCGCTGCATCATGAGCTACTCCGACTGCCGCTACGGCGAGCTCGGCTACTTCTGCGGCGTGTGTGTGCTGCGCAACCGCGGCTGGCGCGTCACCGGCCTGGGCGGCCCTGGCAATAAATTCGCCCACCCCTAAAGCTCATGAACCTCTCTTCGCGCGCATGAAAGAACACGGTTTATGTCTCTCGTGCTGATCGTCTCGACCGCGGCCACGCAGGCGCTCGTCGCTTGCTCCATCCCGGTGACCGTCGCCATCACCAACCGGGGAGACGCCCCCGTCGAGGTGCCCTCCCCCGATGCGATGAGCCCCTACGAGTTCTCGCTCCGTGATATGCCTACGGGCGACGGGCGTTACGCGCTGAGCGCCTTCGCTGCGCTCAGCGAGCGCAATCAAGACTCCGCCCCCGCCCCGCGCTACGAGTACGTCACCCTCGCCCCCGGCGCAACGCTCACGAGCAAGCACGATCTCGGAGCGCTCGCCCCCGACGACATCGCACCGGGCGCATACCTGCTCTCTGTATCCTGGCGCGCGCGGGGCGCCGCAATCGAATCGGCCGCCGTCCCCCTCACCGTGCAGCCCCCGAACGTCATCGACCTCGCCGTCGGCTGGTGTCCAGGCGACCAGGCGCTCACCCTGACGCTCGCCCACCACACACAGGGCAATCAAACCGAGATCTATCAGCGCTCAGGCCACGAAGAGGCCCCGCTCACGGGACAGCTCTTCGCGAGAGACCGACTGCCCGCAGGGGTGCGCGCGCTGACCATCGCCACCGCGTTGAGCTTCGCCCCCTGCGCAGAGAACCGCTGGTACGCCACCCTTGGCGACAATGTCTTCGCTGCGGGTGTCGCGCAGTGTGCGACCGTGTTCATGCGCATCGCCCCGACCACCCTCCCGCTCCCGCGCGCCTCGCTCTACGAGGTAGGCTGGCAGACCGAGACCGAGTCTGCATCGTTTCTCGCGGCGGGCCTCGACGCGGCGGGCCAATTCACGCTCCTCGTCATCACCTGCCACGCGCGCGCGGCGCAGCCCGTGGTGATGGCCTTCCCCACAGGCATCGACACGCTCCCCGCGACGTGGTGCGCCACCGCCACGCAGCGCGATGAGGGCCGCGTCGTCGACGTCGTGCTCGCCTTCGCCAGCCACGAAGGCACTGCCATCGCCCGCATGACCCTCTGGCCCGACACCGGCACCTCGCAGGGTCCCGTCACCCTCGCAACGTACCCCGAAGCCATCGCAGCCGTGGGCATGCCGCCCGTCGCGGTAGAGCCCACGGGCACCGTCGACCTGCTCTTCGGCCCCACGGGCGTCGACGGTCGCATGTCCCTCGCGCGCATCGCCCTCGACGGCTCGGCCACCCTGGCGCTCTGGCAGTTCATTGCGCCTCCGCACCACAACCGAAAGCGTCCCGACGCCTGGGTGATTCCCAACGCCAACAGTGAGCGCCCTGTGGTGCTCGCCCACATCGAGCACCAGATCGTCGCGCTTCGCGTCGGCGACGACTCCGAATGGCGTGAAGTGGCCTCCGGACATCCGCAGGCATACCTGCTTCACGTCGTCGCCCCTGACGGTGTGGTGCCGCAAGCCCTGTGGTGCGAGCCCTCCTACGGCTTCGTGCAACGCCCCCTCGACGTGTAACCGTCCGCGTTCCCGCGGCTCTTCCCCCCCCGCCCTTCACCCCATCCGCTCGAGCCGCATCCGCGCGCCGCGCACGCCGAAGATCGTCACCTCGTCGGGCGGCACCACGGGCGCCAGCATCACCGTCGCCAGCGCCGCGGCCAGCACCAGCGGCGCCCGCGCGTCGCCCTCCACCGCGCGCCCCACCTGCCACACGCGCTGCGCCTTCGCCACGAGCGCGTCCATGCCCGCGCCGCCGATCGCGCGCACGCCCGCGTGGGCCGCCGCGAGCACCTCGGGCGCATCGCTCAACAGCATCGTGCGCACCCGCACCACGGTCACCTTCGCCACCGCGCGCGCGGGCGCCACGCCGATGAGAATCTCACCGTCTCCGCCGCCCTCCACCATCGAGAGTTCGGCGTCGAGAAAGGTCCGCGCGGCGTGCATCCAGCGCGGCATCTCGACGCGCGCGTCGGCGTCGGGCGACAAGAGCGACCATGCGTCACGCGGGCTCCACGGGTGCATCGCGCGAGGGTACCGCACGGGCCCCGAGTCGCGGTATACGACCGACGAGAGGAGTCTCACGATGGCCGTGTGCAAGGGATGTGGCGACGAGAGTGACAGCCTCAAGACCGTGAAGGTCGGCGGCAAGTCGAAGAAGCTCTGCGAAGACTGCGCGGACCGCGCCCGCGAGGCCGCCGAAATCGCCGAGGCGAGCGAGTCGGTGGTGCAGGGCATGATGGGGTTCAAGGGTCGACGCTGAGGCGCGCGCCCCGCGCAGTGTGACGATGCGGTGATGGCCGTCGGCGTTGCTTGACGCAGGGCGACGGTTGCGTTGAATTCGGCGCGCGTCCGATCCCTCCACCGCGCGGAGGGGGCGCTGCACATCACCGCTTCGTCACCGCTGCGATCGAGGACCACGACGTTGGAAGATCACGACTCCCCGCTCCCCCACCGCGAGGAAGACCCCCCCTGGACCACCGACGACGCCAACGAGCTCTACATGATCGAGCGTTGGGGCAGCGGCTACTTCGGCGTCAACACCGACGGCAACCTCACCGTAGCCCCGCTGCAAGACATCGGCGCGAAGATCCCCATCCTCGACGTCGTGAACGAGGCGCTCGAAGAGGGCCTGCAGACCCCGCTCCTCATTCGATTTCAAGACATTCTTCACCACCGCGTGCGCACCATCAACGAGGCGTTCAACCACGCCATCGTCGAGAACAAGTACCAGGGCGCCTACCGCGGGGTGTTCCCGATCAAGGTCAACCAGCTGCGCGAGGTGGTCGAAGAGATCCTCGCGGCCGGCGAGCCCTTTCACTACGGCCTCGAGGTGGGCTCCAAGCCCGAGCTCTTCGCGGGCCTCGCCGAGCACGCCGACCCCGAGGCGCTCATCGTCTGCAACGGCTACAAAGACGACGCTTTTATTCGCACAGCCCTCATCGGCCGCAAGCTCAACAAGCGCGTCATCCTCATCGCCGAGAAGCTCGCCGAGGTGCGCGCCATCGTGCGCGTGGCGCGCGAGATGGGCGTCGAGCCCTTCATCGGCCTGCGCGTCCGCCTGCTCTCCAAGGGCGCCGGCAAGTGGGCCACCTCCGGCGGCGAGAACGCCAAGTTCGGCCTCTCGACAGCCGAGATCCTCGAGGCCACGCAGATCCTCGCCGACGCGGGCATGTCGTCGTCGTTCAAGCTCCTGCATTTTCACATCGGCTCGCAGGTGCCCGACATTCTCATCATCAAGCGCGCGGTGCGCGAGGCGGCGCGCTACTACGCCAAGCTCCGTCAGATGGGCCACGAGGTCGAGTATGTCGACGTGGGCGGCGGCCTCGCGGTCGACTACGACGGCTCGCGCTCGACCTTCCACTCGTCGATGAACTACTCCGTGCAGGAGTACGCCGACAACATCGTCTACAACATCATGGACGTGTGCGACGAAGAGAAGGTGCAGCACCCCATCGTCGTCTCCGAGTCGGGCCGGGCCACCGTGGCCCACCACGCGGTGCTCGTCGTCGAAGCCTTCGGCTCCATCGAGAAGACGCCCACCGAGACGTACGTGCAGCAGTCGCCCGACCACAAGCTGCTGCGCGACCTCGTGTACACGCAAGACCACCTCTCAGACCGCAACCTCAACGAGAGCTGGCACGACCTTCAAGACATCAAAGAAGAGTCGCAGAAGATGTTCGAACTGGGCATCCTCGACCTGCGGGTAAAATCTCGCGTCGAGCAGCTCTACTGGGAGATCGCCGAGGCCATCGAGCGCCGCGCGGCCACCCTCGAGCCCGACCAGGTGCCCGAAGACCTCGGTGATTTGCGCACCCAGCTCGCCGACCAGCACATCTGCAACTTCTCGGTGTTCCAGTCGCTGCTCGACCACTGGGCGCTGGGGCAGCTCTTCCCCATCGTGCCCATTCATCGCCTCAACGAGCGCCCCACGCTGCAAGCCACGCTCGTCGACATCACCTGCGACTCCGACGGCAAGGTGTCGAAGTTCATCGACCTCAACGACGTGCGCGACACCCTCCCCCTGCACGACGTGGCCAAGGGGCCGTACTACCTCGGCATTTGTCTCACGGGCGCCTATCAAGACATCATGGGCGACCTGCACAACCTCTTCGGCCGCGTAAACGAGGTGCACGTCTTCCTCGATGAAGACGACGACCGCGGGTACTACATCGAAGAGACCATCCCGGGTAACACCGTGAGCGAGGTGCTGGCGATGACCCAGTACTTCCCCAATGAGCTCGGCTCGAAGATCAAGGCCCAGATCGATCAGGCCATCAAGCAAGACCGCCTCAAGCCGCAAGAGGGCATGCGCCTCCTCAACGACTACGAGCGCGGCCTCAAAGACCAGACGTACCTCACGCTCCGCAACGAGGCCCCGCGCCCGTCGCTCGTGCCCCCCGCCCCGTCGGCGAAGTAGCCCGCTCGCGCCCCGTCACTCCCGGTAGAAGAGCGTAATCGTGAGGCAGTGAAACTCACGGTCGGAGCTCTGCGTCACCACCTTGTCGACGATCACGAAGCCCGGGTTCGCCCGGAGCCACCGCGTGATCACCTCGCCGAGCTCCTCGCGATCCTTGGCTCGCGTCGCCGAGAACACCTTCACACCGGTGAATCCGCCCACAGGCAGAGAATTTCACACTCCCTCGGAGCGAGGCAAGCCCCCTGCGCGGAGATTCTCTCGCGCCCTGCGCTACCGGGCGTCGGGCCGCGGGTCGTTGCCGCGCGGTGCCACCGCGTCAGGCAGGCTGAGATCAACCCGCCAGTGTCCCGCCTCGCGCACCAGGGGAATGTCGGCCACGCCCCCCGCGCGCCCCCGCGCCGTCACCATGGCGCGCTCGCCCTCGATCCGCGTCGAGATCGAGCCCGGGTCAAACTGAACGTGCATGCGCACGCGCCCCGGCGCGAGCATCTCCCACGCGTCGAAGGTGCGCCCCGAAACCTGTGAGGCCCGCGCCGCGCGCGACTCGAGGGAGGCCTGCGCGCGGTGCGAGAGCAGCGCGAACACCCGACGCCGCGCCGTGGGGTCGCCCGCCGACTGCTCGAGCGCGCTCACCATCGCGGCCACGGTCTCACCCGGCGTCGCGGGCTCACGCTCGCGCGCGCAGCCCAACGCCAGCGCCAGCGTTAGCGCCCCCCTCCGGGTGATCGTGCGCGGCCCTCCCATGCGATGTCAGAAGAACCCGCCGCCACCGCCGCGCCCGGGCGGAATGCGACGAATGATCGGCCCGCCGCCGCCCGTCGAGCGACGCACCACCCGCGGAGCCGCAGCCTCTTCGAAGTTGAGCGTGCTCACGTACACGTCGTCGCCCTCGCGCGTCGCGACGTTGAACGTGGGATTGGCCGGTCGCAGCTGCGGCTGCGCGGTGGTGTCGACGCGAAACATCAGCACGTCGCGCGGGTGCACCTTGAAGATCATGTGCGCCACGCCCTGCAGGTCGGTGCGCGTAATCTCTCTGCCTTGATAGAAGACCGGGAGGTTGGCGCGGTTGGGCGTGCGCACGATCACCGCGGCGATGCGCTGGTCGGGAGGGCACTGCACCGTCGTCTCGATGCCACCCGCGGCGTGGGCGGCCCGGTCGATGGCGATCGACGAGCGCAGCGCGACGGGGACGGGCTCCGCGGGCGAGACGAAGCCGTTGGGGCAGCGCACGGTCACGGGCACGGTGCCGCCCTCGACGCCCGTCATGCGCATGCGAAACGACCCCTGCGCGTCGGTGGTGCCCTGCGCACGGTCGCGAATGAGAATCTGCGCGCCGGGCATGGGGCGCGCGTCGCTCATCACGCGCAGGGTGATGGGAAAGAGCGTGGGCCCCTGCTGCGTGCCGCAGCCCGCGCCGAGCACGGGCAGCAACGCTACGGCGAGGGTCGCGCCCCGGGCGGCTGCACGGAGGGCGGAACGGGGGCGTTCGACGGGATGCATCCTGGCGCTCCTGGCTGGCAGTTCATCGAGTTGACGCGCGCGCGAAGCACGGCCGCGAATTGGCGAAACAGCGGGGCCTCGGGGTGCTCGGCCGCAAGGCGCTCGTAGAGCACCATCGCGTCGGCGTAGCGGTTGGCCGCCACGGCCTCGGCGGCGAGCTTCATGGGATCTTGCGGGTTGGGCGGAGGCACCGCGCGCGGGTGCCCCTGCGCGTCGGTCATCGGGATGGGCGCGGGCACGATCACCCCGACGAGGCCCGGCTCCGAGATGGGCAACTGCAAGATGTTGTTCGTCGTGGGAGGCGCAGCGCCGACGGTGAGCACCTGCGGCTGCGGGCGCGCCGGGGCGTTGCGAGGCTGCTGGTTGGGCGGCGGCATGATGGCCGCGATGAGCCCGATGACGAGGGTGATCCCCGCGAGAATGAGCGTGCGCGGCGAGGTGCCCGCGACGGTCTTCTCGCCGCTCTGCGAGGCGCTGGGCGGGGGAATGTCCATCGGGCCGAAGGGGTCGTCGTAGGCGCCCGGCTGCGACACGCCGGGCTGCGACATCCCCTGCTGCGGCTGCATGTTCATCGGCGGCATCGACTGCACGGGCTGCAGCGAGGCCGACACCTGCGGCGGCATCGTGCCCGGCCGCATCCCCTGCGGCGTCATCGCGGGGAGCGACACGGCCGACTGCGACACCACCACCGACGACGGACCGTTGAGCGCCCCCGGCGCGATCGTGCGCTGATCGAGGGGCATGGGGTTGCGATTGCCCGCGGCCGGCAACGGCCCGAGCATGCCCGCGGCTTCGAGGGCCGCGTAGGGCGACGCGCGGATCACCGTCGCCTCCGACGAGGCGGGCTTCTGCGGCTCGTCGTCGTCGTCGTGGGCGGGCGCCGGAGGCTGCGCCGAGGCCGTCGCGGGCGCCGACGCCGCGGGGCCTTGCGGGCCGAGCTTGTTGGGCGCGTGCATCGCCACGGGAGGCGCCATGGTGCCCGCCCTGCCGCGCGCCGGGGCGGGCTGCGCGGGCTGCGGCACCGGGGCCGTGCTCGAGGGCCTGGCCATGGGCGCCGCGGCGCCGTCGAGCACCATCTGGGCAGAGAACACCATGGTGCTCTCTTCTTCGTCGATGTAGCCCGCGCTGCGCGACGACGCGCCGGGGGCGGCCCCCGCGGGGTTGCGCGCGTCGGGGCCCACGACCTTCGAGGCGATGCGCACCGCGCCCACCTGGATCTCGGTGCCGTCGAACACCTGCGTCCAATCGTCGGCGCGCTGCGAGCTCACGTAGGTGCCGCCGAGGCTGCCGCCGTTGCGAACCCAGAGCACGTTGCCGTCCCAGTAGAGTTCGGCGTGGAGGGCCTCGACGCCCTGTCCGCGGATCTTCCAATGGGCGTTGGGGCCGCTGCCGACGGAGACCATGCGGGCCGCCATGGCCTGCGTGAAGGTGGCCGTGGGGTTGGCGCTCTCGCCCTGCACGATGGTGAGCGAGATGGTGTTGCTCTGCGCGCCAGGCGCCGCGGGCGAGGCCATCAGTGGTGCCCTCCCTCTTGGTGTTGCGACCACGCCTCGCCGCCGCCCATCTCGGCGCGCACGCGCGCGGCCTCGTAAAACGAAGCAGGAAACTGCATCCCGTACGAGTGCACGGTCTCGGTGCACAGGGGCATCTCGCCGGTGGGCTCGAGCGTCGAGATGAGGTTGCCCTGCTCGTCGCGGCCCTGAAACTTGCGAAGGTACAGGTCGACGATCTTGAAGCCCTGATTCGGGTCGTAGCCGCGCACCTCGGAGACGTGCGTGATCTTTCGCGAGCCGTCGGCGAGGCGCGACGTCTGCACGATGATGTTGATCGCGCTCGCGAGCTGAATGCGCAAGGCCGACAGCGGGAGTTCCACATCGCTCATGAGCGCCATGGTCTCGAGGCGCGTGAGGGTGTCGTGGGGATACGTCGCGTGCACGGTGGTGAGGCAGCCGCCGTGGCCCGAGGTCATGGCCTGCACGAGGTCGAGCGCCTCGCCGCCGCGGATCTCGCCCACCACGATGCGGTCGGGGCGCATACGAAGGGTCGCGCGAAAGAGGTCGCGAATGGCGACCTTGCCCTTGCCCTTGGCGTCGCCGGGCCGCGCCTCGAGCTGCACCACGTGCTCGCGCTGGAGCTGCACCTCGCGGCTGTCTTCGATGATCACGATGCGCTCGCCGTCGGGAATGAACGACCCGAGCGCATTGAGGAGCGAGGTCTTGCCTGAGCCCGTGCCGCCGGCCACCACGACGTTCTGCTTGAGCGCCACGAGGCACTCGAGCACCGTTGCGCAGTCGGGGGTGACCGAGCCAAAATCCACGAGGCGCTTCACGGTGAGCGTCTCTTTGAAGAAGCGGCGAATGGCCACGTCGGGCCCGTCGGGCGCCGCCGGCGGAATGATGGCCTCGATGCGCGAGCCGTCGGGCAGGCGGGCCTCGAGAATGGGGTGATCCTCGTCGACCATCTTGCCTACAAACTGGGCGATGTTACGCAGCGCCGAGTTGAGCGCCTCGAGGCTCGGAAAGCGCGCCTCGGTGAGGGTGAGCCGCCCCGACTTCTCGATGTAGATCTGGTTGGGCCCATTGATCATGATCTCGGAGACCTTCGGGTCGTCGAGAAAGGGCCTGATCGGCGCCAGGAACGACAGCAGCGTCTCTTCGTAGACCTCTTTGGGGATCATTGCCCGACCTGCCTCAGCATCCCTGCCCGCGCCTCTTCGGCGTGCGAGCCATCGGGCGCGATCTCGATGTATTGCCGGAAGTGCACGTCTGCGCTCACCGGGTCGTTGAAGCGCTCTCGCAGCAGCGTCGCGAGGAGAAAGTGGGCCTCGGCGTGGCGCGCGTTGTCGGCGATCACCGCCTCGAGCTCGCGCCGCGCCGACTGGTGCTCGTCGAGCCCCTCGAGAATGGTGCCCAGGAGGTACCGCAGCGCCCAGTCGTGCGGGTGCCGCTCGAGGTAGGGCCGCGCGTACGCCACCGCGGCGCGAAAGCGCGAGGCCTGCACGCACACGCTCACGAGCTGACGCAGCACGCGGGGCTCGGGCATGCCCCGCTGCATCGACGCCACGAGGTACTGCTCGGCCCGCACGAGGTCGCCCGCGCGCGCGGCCGCGAGGCCCGTGTCGTACAGCTGCTGCGCCGTAACGCTGGCCATGGGGTCCGTCGTGGGCCCCTGCTGCGCGGCGCGCGCGGCGCAGCCGACGCCGCACGGAGCGAGCGCGACGAGTGCCAGCGCGAGGGTTCGAGCGGTGACGTTCATCCGAGCGCGGCGGTTATACACCGCGCTCGATGGAGTCGTGTAGATCGCGTCGACGGGTTGCGAAGGGGCGCTGGCTCATCGCCCGCAGTGGGTCGACCCGCAGTTGAAGTTCGGCATCTCGTCGACCTCGCGCACGCGCGAGAGCGGCAGGGTGACCGTCTGCGTGTTGCCGCTGCGGTCGTTCATGGTGAGGCGCACCGAGAGGCCGCGCACGTTGCCCACCATGGCCATCGGAAAGGGCCCGATGCCGAGGCGGCGCTGCGAGGCCTCGCCGCTGCGCTCGACGGTGTACACGCACACATAGCTCCCGCCCGACTCGATGAGATCGTAGGTGCGGGTGGTGCCGCCGGCGACGGTGCGGCCGCCGCTGTCGAGAATGGCCACGGTGGCGCGGCCCTCGTAGGGCTCCTCGCCGTACACGCGCACATACCCCACGATGTTGACGTAGAGGTCGGTGCCGAGCAGGGCGCCGTCGACCTGACACAGCGAGACCTCGGGCGCGCAGCCGCTCGAGGAGAGCGCGCCGACCGCGAGCGCGAGGGTGGCGAGAGAGCGAAGACGCGAGCGAAGCAACGACATGGAGATGTGCCTGTTCACCAGCGCTACCGGTTCGCGGCAGCGGCCTGATCGATGCGAATGGTGAGCTGACGCTCGAGCGTGTTGAGGGCGGTGAGGTACGGCCCGCGGCGGTGCGTCACGAGCGCCGTGAGCATCTTCACCTCGTAGAGGGCGTCTTCGTAGCGCGTCTGCTCGAGCGCGCGCTCGAGGCGAAAGCGATGGGCCGTGTACTCCTCCTCGAGGCGGGCGCGCAGCAGGTTGGCCCGGCGCATCGCCTCGGTGGAGGCCTCGGCGTTGCCCGCGGCGCGGTAGCACGACCCGGCCTGGGCGTAGTACGTCACGGCCTCGACGCCGTCTTGCGTGCGAAACGGCATGCGCTCGGCCTTCGAGAGGGCGATGCGCGTGCTCTCCTCGGCGGTCGACACGATGAGCGACGGGTCGGCCTGCGGGCACGGGCGGTTGAGGTCGTCGAAGAGGGCCGGCGGCGGGGTCGACACGCGGCTCGGCGGCGCGAGGTTGCCCGGCTCCGTGAGAAGCATCCACCCGGCGAGGCCCAGCACGATCACGGCGGCCCCGAGAATGACCGGAGAGACCTTCTCTTCCTTCTTGTCCTTGTCTTTGTTGGCGTTGCTCTTCGCGCGGGTGCCGTCGGCGAGCACCATGCGCACCTGACCGACCTGAATGGTCTTGCCCCAGGTGACCATGCCGCGTTCGAAGGGCATGTTGTCGACGATCGTCGGCGTGGCCACCCCGCGCGCGACGGCGACCCAACACCCGTCGGGCCGAGGCGAGACGAGCAGGTGCTCGGGCGCGAGCTCCGGCCGATCGATCATCACCTGGCACTTGGTCGACGTGCCCACCACCACGCGCTCGTCGGTGAGGGGAAAGTTCTGCACCGTTCCATCGGGGAGGTAGACATCGAGCTGCGGCGTGGGCATTGAGGTGCGCTCCCTGTCAGATCCCGTGGCCTGACATGATGTTCACGGCGAAGGGCCCCAGAATAATGAGCATGATGGTCGCGAAGATGAGCATCAGCGGGCCCATCATGAGCACGCCCGCGCGCGCCGCGCTCTCCTCCGCGGCCACGCTGCGTCGCATGCGAAGCATGGTGGCTTGAATCTGGAGCACGTCGGCGAGGGGGTTGCCCTTCTCCTCAGCCTGCACCACCGACGAGACGAAATCGCGCACAGCCTCGGTGGGACAACGGTCGGCGAAGGCGAGGAGCGCCTGCTTGCGCGTGCGCCCCAGCTCGAGCTCCTGCAGAATGCGCTGCATCTCTTCGTAGAGCGCGTCGTTCTTGTCCGAGGTCTTCTCGGTCACCTGACGGAGGGCGCCGGGAAAGTCCAACCCGGCGCTCATGGTGAGGGCCACGAGGTCGATGGCGAAGGGCAGACCGCGGTTCACCTGCGTGAAGCGCCGCTCGATCTCACCCGACAGCTGCATGTGCGGAAGAATGGCCCCGAAGGCCGCGAACATCAGCACGAACACGCCGCCGATGGGGGCCAGATAATCGACCACGAAGCCGAAGAGGGCGAAGCCCAGCGAGCCCAGCACGCAGAGCGCGAGGTACTCGTCGGCGGTGAGACCGAGATACTCGCCCGCGTGGCGAATCTGCGCGTTGACCTTCTCGCGCATGTCGGCGATGGGCAGCGCGGCGATGCGCGTGGCGAGCCAGCGCATGAGGGGCTCGACGGTGTTGAAGGGACCACCCTCATCGAGCACGGCCTGTCGCTTGAGGCCCTTGATGCCCACATCGGGCTGAATATCTGCCGGAGTGAGGGCGAGCTGATAGACGAAGACCCCGAAGCCCAGCACGCAGAGCGCCAGGGAGAGGTAGAAGAACAGCGCGGTGACGGGTGTCATGCCCATTGGGGGTCTCCTACGCCTGCGCCCTCAGATGTCGACCGAGAGGATCTTGCGCGCGAGGAACACCGCGGCGATCCAGAAGAGCACGGCCACGAGCCAGACGATCCCACCGATGAAGGTGGTGTTGAGGGGCGTGAGCCACTGGGGGTCGATCCAGTTGAGAATGCCGATGAGAATGGGGGGCATCACGCCGAGCACCCACGCCTGCGCCTTGCCCTCGGCGGTCTTGGTGCGCACGACGCCCTCGAGGCGCGCCATCTCACGGAGGGTGGAGGCCGACGTCTCGAGGATGCGCGGGAGGTCGCCGCCCGTCTGCCGACCGATGAGCACCGTGGTGAGCGCGCCCGCGAAGGCCCGCGACCCCACACGGCCGCCCATGTTGAGAATGGCCTGGTCGAGCGGCATGCCGAGCTGCGTCTCCTTCATGGTGAGCTCGAGCTCTTCCTTCAACGGAGAGCGCAGCAGGGTGGCCGTGTTGCCCATCGCGTCGCCGAGCGAGGGCGAGGCCTTGAGCGCGTTGGCGAGGGCGGTCAGAAAAGAGTCGAGCTGCTGCTCGATCTTGTCTTGTCGCTTGGTCTTCGCGTCAATAAGCCAGATCTTGGGCAGAATGGCCACGAAGGGGATGAGCGGATACGCGACGGGCTGCTCGGCCATCACGTGGACCGTCACGATGGCCACCGCGGCGCCGATTTGCCAGTTGGCGATGGTGCGCCCCGTGGGCTCTTGAATGAACAGCCCGCGCAGCTCGGCGTCGAGGTGCTTCACGTAGTCGGCGTAGAGCTTCGCGAGAAAACTCTCGGGGTCGGTGAGGGTGATGTAGATCGCCACCGCGACGCCCGCCGCGAGGAGAAGCACCGACATCCAGCCCATGAGCGTGGTCTGCGCCGAGGGGTTCACAAATAGTCCCTCCCTTGCACGAGGCCGAGCGAGATGAACACATCGAGGAACGACGGGAGATACCCCGTCGCGCGGTACTCGCCGAGCACCTTGCCGTCGGGCCCCGTGCCGCTGCGAAGAAACTCGTAGATGGGCCGGAGCTGGATCTCGAAGTTGTCGTCGAGGCCGATCACCTCGGTGATCCACGTGACGCGGCGCGAACCGTCGGAGAAGCGCGACTGCTGCACCACGAGGTGCACGCTGTTGGCAATCTGCTCGCGAATGGCGCGCGCGGGGAGATCGATGCCCGACATGAGCGCGAGCACCTCGAGGCGGTTGATGGCCTCGCGCGGCGAGTTGGCGTGCGTCGTCGTGAGCGAGCCGTCGTGGCCCGTGTTCATCGCCTGGAGCATGTCGAGGCACTCGCCGCCGCGGCACTCGCCCACCACGATGCGGTCGGGGCGCATACGAAGCGCGTTCTTTACGAGGTCGCGAATCGTGTACTCGCCTTTGCCCTCCATGTTGGCCGGGCGCGACTCGAGCGACACCACGTGCGGCTGGTTGAGCTGCAGCTCCGCCGCGTCTTCAATCGTGATGATGCGCTCGTCCTTCGGGATGGCGCCCGAGAGCACATTGAGCAGCGTGGTCTTGCCCGAGCCCGTGCCGCCCGAGATCACAATGTTCTTCTTGGCGATCACCGAGCGCGTAAGAAAGCGCGCCATCTGGTCGGTGAGCGAGCCGAAGCCCACAAGGTCGTTCAAGCCCAGCGGAGTCTTCGAAAACTTACGAATGGTGATGCATGCGCCCTTGATGGCCAGGGGCTTGATCACCGCGTTGACGCGCGAGCCGTCTTTCAAGCGGGCGTCGACGAGCGGCGTGCTCTCATCGATGCGCCGACCGAGGGGCGTCACGATGCGCTCGATGCAGCTTCGCACGGCCTCGTCGTCGGTGAAGCGCGCCTCGGCCCG
The DNA here is from genome assembly GCA_903885885.1 of uncultured delta proteobacterium. Classification (GTDB taxonomy): domain Bacteria; phylum Myxococcota_A; class Polyangia; order Polyangiales; genus CAISKJ01. The sequence continues at coordinate 17,078 of CAISKJ010001284.1, read as the reverse complement.
CACGAGCTTGCCGCGCTTCTCGACGAAGATCGTGTGCGGATCGACCACCATGATTTCTGAGATGGTGCCGTCGGCCAGAAAGCGCTCGAGGGGCCCGAGGCCCAGCGCCTCGTCGGCCATCTCCTGCATCAGCTGCTCTTGATCGGTGCCCGGAGGCAGGTCCTGCGCGACCTGCGCCATGATGCGCTTGAGGGCCTCGCGCACCTTCGGCCGCATCATGTTGTCGGCCATCTTGGAGCGGTCGAGCACCGCGAGGTCCATGTGGTCGAGCAGCATGCGGTGGATGCGTCGCCGCAGCTCCACCGAGACGTGCATCGTGCCGCCCGACGGCGCGGCCGCGGTGGGCGCGGCGGGCCCCTGCGGAATGCCCGGCGGGCCCTGCCCGGGCATCATGGTGGGCACGTTGCGACGAGGCGCGCCGTTGGCACCCGCAGCCATGGTCTGCCCCATGGGGTTGGGCCCACGACCTGGCACCGGCGGAAGAGGCGGCACGGCCCCCGGCGGCGGCGCGGCGGCCGCGTTTTGCGCGCCCTGCCGAATCACGCGGATCACATACGGCCCCACCTGAATGGGCGTGCCGAAGGGGACTGGGAGCTCGGAGCGAAACACCCGCTGCGTGCCGACCTGCGTACCGTTGCTCGACGAGTCGCGCACGACGATCGACTGCGGGTGAATGTTGATGTTCACGTGCCGACGCGAGATGTCGGGCGAGGCGAGCACCACGGTGCAGGTCTCGTCGCGCCCGATTGAGATCTCTCCGCCCGACGGGACCATGTAGGTCATCGGAGGGGAGTTGGGCGTCTCGATCGAGAGGAGGACCTGATCCATCGCTTCCTTGCGGCGCCCTCTACGCAGCGGCGCCGCGGCGCCCGCGAGAGGACAGCTTGTCTTAGCGGTACTGCGCGCCCGTGGCTTCGTAGAGCCGCACGTCGTCCATGTCGCCCGAGAACTGCTCGTACTGGCGAAGCGCCTCGGCCACGCGGTCTTGCGCGCTGCGCGAGATGCCCTCGATCACCGTGGGCACGATGAAGATCATGCCCTCGCGCTCGGTCTCGTCGTTGGCCTCGGTGCCGAAGAGGTACCCGAGAATCGGAATCGATCGAAGCCCCGGCAGACCCGACGAGCCGTTCGTCTGCGTGCGCGAGCGAAAGCCCGACATGATGATCGACTGCCCGAGCTGAAGGTTCACCAGAGTGTTCAGCTGCGAGATGTTTCGACCGGGGAGTTCGGTGCCCGTCTGCACCGGATCGGAGATGTCAGCCTCGACGCGGAGGTCGATGCGCGAGCTCTGCGGATCGAAGCGCGGGGTGACCTTCACGGTGGTGCCGAACTCGATCTGCGCGAGCGATGCGCCACCGTTGCCCGCCACGAGGCGAAAGTTGAGCTCGCCGCCGTTGCGGTAGCGTGCCTCGTTGCCGTTGGCCGTGATGAGCGTGGCCTGACGGAGCACCCGCGCGTAGCCGCCGTTCGCGGCGATGTCGAGGCGCGGCAGGGGCTGATTCGAAAGCGTGGCGCGTGCGAACTGCACGCCCGGCGGCACCGACTGACCGCCCAGCGGGGCGATGAGGTTGTACGAAGAGTCAAGGCGCCAGTCTTGCGCGCTGCCACCGATGAACGCGGGCCACGAAAGCCCCACGCGGCGCGACGCGTTGGTCGACAGCTCGACGAAGTACAGGTCGAGGCGAACGTTGATGCGGCGCTCGACGATGGTCGGATCGATGGCCACGAGCGACTCGACCTGGCCGGGGTACAGCGTCGCGATCTGCTGCACGCGGCGCTGCTGGGCCTCGCTGGCCACGCCGCCCTCGAGGTAGAGGCGCGCGCCCACCCGTCGAATCTGCACGCCGGTGTAGCCCTCGAGGAGGTTCTCAATCTCGGCTTGCACGGCCTCGGGGCGCCGCGCAAACACCGTGATCTGAAGGTTCTCCTGGTTGCCGCCGGCGTGAATCAGAAGCAGGGTTGTGCTGCCCGCGCGCTGCCCCACGACGATCATACGACCGTCGTTGGAGGTGCGCACATCGACGATGCCGGGCGTGCCCTCGGAGAACTGTCGAATGTCGCCCGCGGGGATCACCACCTGCTCGCCGATGGCGAGCGTGAGGTCGCGCCCCGCGCCACGACCAGGTGTGGCGGCGGGCTGTTGCGCGAAGGCCGCCGAGGGGATCAGTGCAGCGGACAGCGCGACGGAGAGCGCTCCTGCGAGGCGCAGCGTGCGGAGGGTGCGGAGGGTCATGGCGGTCTTCGGCGGCTCCTCGATGAGGTTCGTGCGAGGCTACGGGTTCGGGTTGCTGGGGCCGATGCGCTCGATGATCTGGCGGCGACGACGCGAGATCTGCTGGCGACGCACGGGCTCGAAGATGTCATCGATGCCGGTCTCGGGGACGTTCTCGATGATGGCGATGTCTTCGGGGTTGCGCAGCACGAGCGTGAGCCCCGTGTGCCGCCCGCTCGCCCCGCCGCGATCGGACACGTACGTGAGAAGCTGCGCCTCTTCCATCGAGACGCTGAGCGTCACCTGCGAGATGTCCTGCGGCTGGTTCGACGGGTTCGACTGACCGTTCACCTGCTGGCGCTGCGCCTCACCGCCCGTGTCACGCCCTGCGGCAAGCACCAGCACGTTCTGGAGCAGCGGAATGGTCACGCGATCGTTCTCGCCGCCCGTACGCGAGAGCGTACCGAGCACGTCGACGCGATCGCCCGGGCGCAGCAGGCCGCCGAACGAGTTCGTGATGTCAGCGCGCACCGTGATGGCGCGCATGCCGTTGCTCACGAGGCTCGACAGGTCGCGGCGCGCGTCGGAGGCCGTGGCGAGGTCGGTCCACATGACGGTCTGGTTGGCCTTGAGGCCCATGCTCACGCGCACGCCCACGATGCGACGAAGGTCGGAGTAACGGATGAAGCGGTCCTCGAGGTAGGCCTGCGGGATGTACCTCTGCCCGAGCATTGTCTCGGTGAGCGCGGTGCCCAGGGGAATGTCTTGCACCGCTACGAGCACGGGGATGGGTGTGCCACCCGACGCCTCGGTTTCGAAACGCTTCTTGTACATGAGCAAGAACACGAGCCCGAGAACCGCAGCCCCGATCGCGATGAAAAGCGCCTTCGTGTTCATCCAATCACCCTCAACCGATGCCGCGCGTTGGCCGATGCGTGCGCCGAGCGCGGCGCCGCCGCCGCGGATACCGTCGCAGGCGCGGAGACACTAGACCAAAGTCAGTGCCAGACACAACGGCAACCGCGGCCCGCGTCGCATCGACGCAGCGTTATGATCGAGGGGTGTTTAGAGCGCCGCGAGGGACATCATCGACGTGATGCCGTCCGCGTGGTCGAACACGAGCACCAGGGTGGCGTCGTTGCCGCGCGAGAACGTGAGCGAGCGGTCTCGGTGGTTGGCCGCCGCAGCGGGCAGACGCACGGTGGCGGGCACGTCGGAGAGCGACCACCCACGACGAGCCATCTCCGAGCGGTACCAGCCACGCACGTCTGCGATGGGGGCCCGCGCGGAGTACACGCCGAGGTTGTTGGCGTGCCCGTCTTCGTGGGCCGAGAGCACGCGACGCATGCCAGGGAAGCGCGCGAGGCCCGGCGTGTCTTCACCCGGTGCGTCGCCCTCGCTAGGAAACATGCGCAAGAGGTTGAACCTGCCGTCGGTGGCCACGGTGATGATGCGCGTACCGGTCGACGCCCGCTGCACGTAGGCGTAGCGGAGGTTGCCCCAGCGTGAAAGGTCGCCCGTGTCGACCACCGCGCGCAAGCGTTGCCCGAGTTCTGCACCTGTAAGACGCTGATCGCCCACGTCGACGCAGATGACGTAGCCCTCGCTCTCGTCGCCCTCGCGCACCATCTCGAGGCGCGTGCCGAGCCGCCCCCCCGATGACCACAGCGAACCGAACGCCGAACCATCAGACTGCGCGACCGACTCGGTCACGTGCCCGGCGCGGCGATCGCACCACGATTCGTAGTAGTCGAGCGCGGCGGTGACGCCATCGTGCGTCGTCCCCATCGCAAGGTAGAGCGACTCGCCGTTGATCTCTACTCGCCGCGGAGCCTCGATCACGCCCTGCTCGGCGTAGGGCATGAGTTGCCGCGCAAGATGTCGCATGCCTTCGTGCATCTGCGCGCGCGCCTGGCGCATCGCTGCGATGGAGGTCACCGCGAGGCCGAGGCCGACGAAAGCGGCGAGGCGGGTGGCGTGGGGGAGGTGCCGAAAGCGGGATCGCATTGGGGAGTGTCTCCTCGTTCGAATCGTCGCTCAGCAGCCGATGCCGATAAAGCTGCAGAAGCCCGCGGCGAGCGAACGCACAGGGCTGTCTTGGTAGCGCGTGTTGCACTGCATCGAATTACCCACGAGCACGCTCGTGCCGCCGCCGCCGAGCGCGCGCGGCTTGCTAACCGACGAGGTCATGCGCGAGCTCACGCTCGCCCCAGTGACCGCAGTGAGAATTCCACTCCCGAAGCTACCCAGTGCACCGACGAAGCCGCCTACTTCCCCTGGACCCTCACCCCCCGATGCGCCGCGGGTGAGCGTGCACCCCGGCGGCGTGCGCTCGCACGCATCGAAAGCGTAGGTCATCACGCAGTTGCGGTTCACTGCCATAAGGCGAACCTTCTCGGCGTATGCGTTGTGCACATAGATGATGCACGACCACACGGCGATGAAGAAGGGCAGCATGACCACAGTCTCGGCATACGCTGCACCGCGTTGTCTACGGCGGCTCCGAGGCGCGTGGGGGGCGTTCTTGGGGGTCACGGCATCACCTGCGTGCGCTGAGATTTTCATCGCCGGACGTTGAAACAGGGGCGTTGGATGCGGGCGCTCTGCGTGCCTTGCAGGGGCAGCGTCGCCTCGGCGCGCATGATCGAGTAGTTGCCGCGCGAGAGCGTGAGGAACGCCGCCGACAAGCCTGCCCCAGCAGCGGTCGCATCGAGCTCGCGCGCCAGGAGGTTGTAGTCTGCTCTACGCAAGCGGGTAGAGGCCTCACGACGCGCGGTCTCGAGGCCCTCGGACTCACGGATGTGCCCCGCGGAGAGCGAGCGCGCGAGCTGCGCCACCTGACGGTATGGGACGCCGCTGAACACAGAGATCGCGTCGTCGCAGGCCATGGCCGACACGATGGGAACACCGCAGTGAAACAGGTACGTAACGCGCGCCGTGAGGGGCGCACGCGCTGCGAGGCGCGTTTGAAACGTTGCGCTCGCGCTGTTGGGCATGTTGGGGAAGTTGATCGCGACGGCGATGTTGTTATAGCCGAGGGCGCCGAGCGCGAGGCGCACGGCGGGCGAGGTCGTGCCGCCGATGGCACCCAGGAGGTTCTGCCGCGCAGGCGAAGCGTCGCCCTCGAGTTCTTGCAGTGACGGCGAGGCCGCGACAAGCGGGAGATTGGCTGCGAAGCGAATCGTGTCGAGGCGCGCGCCACCTCCACCACCCCCGCTCCCGCCCCCGAGCCCCGGGAAGCTCGCTCCTCCACCGGCGCCGAACACGGAAGCGAGCATCGAAGCGGGGTCTTCGCCGCGCCCGCCGCCGTTCACGTCGTTCTGCGCGGCTCCATCATAGCGGGCTTCGCAGTCGGGAAACACCACGATGGCCGCGCGCACGGCAGACGCCGCGGCGTGCTGCACCGCAAGGTGCGCAGCGTACATGAGCGCGATCTGCATCATGCCCAGAACCATGATGAAGAACGGGATGAAGACGATCAGAAACTCCACATACACGGCTCCATCGGTGTTCTTCCGAAGGGAGCGGGGAGCGGGGTCGATCGTGTGCGGTGCCATCGGTTCTTCCTCACGAACTGGCAATCACCAGGCCAGCCGGTTGACGGCGAACATCAGAGTTCCGACCAGAATGGGGACGCCCATGCGGACCTTGTGAAGGAGTTCCGCCGTGATGCGACGCCGCCATTTCTTCGGAAGAATGGGGTTGAGTGTGAGAAACAGCGCGTTCGAGAGCACCCGCAGAAGTCGCCCATGCCAGGCAAGGCGCGCGAGCGTGAGCACCGACGTCGCAGCGAGGCAGAGAAACTCCAGCCCGAGCCCGTGATACAGCCCGAGGAGGGCCCCCATCGCGGCGAGGATCTTCACGTCGCCGCCGCCCGAAACCTGGTCGAGCGTGCCGTCTTCGCGCTGGATCTGCTTACGAAACAGGGCCCACAGCGGCAACCCGCAAACTACCGCGCCGAGGATCGCGTGTGCGACTCCGGAGAGGGCCGTTTGCCCACCGTACTGAAGGTCTTCGACCTGGAAGTGTCCCGCGATGCTCTGGAGCGCGACACCGGTGACAATGCCACCGAGGGTGAGCCAGTTTGGAATCTGTCGGGTGCGATAGTCCGTCCACGCGCCAATCGCAGCGATGGCGACGCACAGGAGGATGCAGAGACGAGGCACCCAGACGACCAAAAGAGACCCTCCAAATCGCGCGCGCCGCGGACTCCCCTGCGGAAGCCGCGGCGCATCGTTCGAGCCGCCGAGCGATGCCGTCGGCGACAGCGCCTTTGCGGATCAGGTGCCGCCGAGACCCGAGATCTGGCTGTTGCCCGCGTTGATCTTGCCGACCACCGTGTTACCGAAGGTGCGCCACGCAACGATGCCCACCACAGCGATGAGCATGAGGAGGATCACGTACTCGACCGTGGAGAGACCTTCGGTGTTGCGGACCAGCGAGCGGTTGTTCTTCTTCATGGTGGCGGTTCCTTTCACGATCGTTGCGAAATGTGTGTGCGAAGCCTTCAGGGGAAGGGCAACGCCAGGATCAACTGGGCGAAACGGTAGTAGTCGACGAGAGGCCGCCCGAGCGAATAAGTCGCTGCGGCCGTGATCGTGCCGACCAGGAGCAGCACCGACACGTACTCCACAAAAACGGCACCTGTGGTGTCGTCAAGCAGAGAGATGCGGTGATTGCGTCGATCGCCCACGAGTTAACTCCATCGCAAAGCTCGGGCCACCGGCCATGTACCTTACTTCTCCCCCACTTGGGAACTCGCCCTGGGAGGAATTCGTCCCACAGCCCTCCGCGCTTGCTCGGTAACCGAGCAAACACTGGCTGGGATTCTGTCACCGTCGCCCCCACACGCGATCACCTGCCGATGGGAGACATCCCTCCCATTGGCGATCAGACTCTCTCCCCGCCCGGGGCCTACGGCGGTCACTTCTGTGACCGGGAGGGCTGTGACCGTACCCACCCCAGTGTCCGCCCCCAGTCCCCCGGGATCCACAAGGTTGCCCAGGCGAAGAGCGCAACGTTCTCGAGCGCGTCGCGGGGCACCGTGAAGACCTGACGCATCCCTGGCGCCGCGAGCGACAACGCCGCGAACCCGAGCAGGGTGACGGGCGTGAGCACCGTGAGCCATCGGAGCGCGGCCCCCCCTTCGCGCGTTATGCCCTGCGGATCGCAGAGCGTGAGCGATGCGCCCGGCTCCCATACCGTACGGCCCATCCAATCGAGCCTCGGGTAGACGCGCGCGAGGGCAGCGTCGAAGGCCGACGCGGGCGCGTAGGTGACCCGCCAGGCGCGGTCGCCGGAGGGAACGAACGCGTAGTAGCCCCACAGCATGAGAAACGTGAACAGCTGCGGGTAGAGCCAGGCCTGCATGAAGCCGTGGAGCAGCACCCCGCAGGCGAGGCCCGTACGTCGAAAGCGCCGCGAGAAGAGCATCAGCGGGATGATCACCTCGGCGACCATCACGCCTACGTCGAGCGCAGACGCTACGCCCCGGTGTGTGAGCATCGGGCGCAAAAGCGGGTTCACCAGCCCCTGGTTGGTCTCGGGCACGCGCACAGCGGCGAGCCAGCGAATCACCCCGCCCGTGCCTCGCCACATGGGGTGCGTGGCCTTCACGAACACCGACCCGACGTAGACGATCGCCACCTGCCACTGCACGAGCCGAGGGAAGAGCGCGGTGTGATCCGCGAAGGTCGCCGTTGGGAGAAGCAGCGCGCGAGGCGCGTACGCGATCGGCGCTGCGATCAGCGTGAGGAGCACGAGGAGCCAGAGGAGGTACAGGTTGTTGTGATAGGTGACGGGCGCGAGCGCGTAGGCCGCGGCCATCGACGCGCAGAGCACAGCACCCGCGAGTCGCCAACGCAGACCTAGCGTAAAGGCGACGGCGCTCGCGCCAGCGAGGGCGATGCACACAGAGGGCGCGGCGCTCGTGAGCGTGTGTGCGCGGCCGTAGGACCACACCTCGAGCGACTCGCTCCACTCGTGGCCCATGTGTTGGAGCCCGAGCACTGCGAGGCACCCGAGCGAGAGGTGCATCGAGGCGTGCGTACGACCGCTCCACGCGCCGCTGAAGTACGTCACGGGGCCCCCAGACGGAGCGTACGACGCAGCATCTCCCCCTCGAACGTGCGGCACACGAGGGTGCTGGTGAGCACGTAGCGACCGCGTGCGTCGACCGCGCGCTTGTGCCTATTCAACAGGTCGTTCAGCGCGGTGATGACCACCGCGTCGGAGTCGGCGTACGCGGTGAGCAGGGGCACAACACGGCGAAACTCGTCGGGAGTACGCGCGGTGAGAATCCGGTGCACCGGGCTCGTCGCGGGAGGCAGGGGCATCGCGAGGCGCTCACCCTCGGGGGTGCTCCACGCGAGGTCGTGCGAGCACGTCGCGAGCGGACGCCCCGCGAACATGCTCCACGAGAAGCGCGGCGAGAAGGGCGGGCTCCGCGACGGGTCCATGCGCGCCAGGGGCACCGCGAACTGCACGGCGAGCCACGCGAGACCAGCGAGCGTCGCGCGTCGGGCGGCGTCCATCGCGACGATTGAGCACAGGCACGCGCCGGAGCACAACCCGCGAGATCCGCGATTTTCGCGAAGCTCTGGAGCTCCTGTCGAAAACTGCGTGCAAAAAATTTGCGTTCGCGCCCGCAGATCGGGCATCGACCCCGCGAGGTCGCAACGGATGTTGAGCGTGGTGCAGGGTGGGGCGGGGCGTGTTCCGGGCGTGTCGTCGGACGACGCGTGGATCGCCCCGTGGTGGAAGCTCCTCGGGCGCCGTTACGGGCACGTGCTCCACTCGCTGTGCTCGTACATGGGGAGCTTCCCGCCCGGGCTTCCGCGGTACTTCATCGAGCAGTTTAGCGACCTCGGCGACGTGGTGCTTGACCCCTTTTCAGGCCGCGGCACCACCGCACTCGAGGCCTGCGTCGCTGGGCGCGTGGGCATCGGCGTCGACCTCAACCCGCTCGCGGCGATTCTCACCGACGTGAAGGTCGACCCGCCCTCGTACGAGCAGACCATTCTGCGCATCGCAGAGCTCGAGCGAACCTACCGCCCGGCCCCCGTGGGCGACCGCGCGCCGCCCGAGATTCGCATGCTCTTCGAAGAGGGAACCACGCTGCCGCAGCTTCTTCACATGAAGGAGTGCCTCGACCCCTGCGACCGCATCGACCGCTTTCTGCTCGCGTCGCTCGCGGGCATTCTGCACGGCAACCACACGCGCGACGTGGTGAGTTCGCGCTGCCTCAGCGTGTCGATGCCCAACACATTCAGCATGTCGCCGGGCTACCTCGAGAAGTACATTCGCACGAAGGGCCTCGTGCGGCCGCCCTTCAACGCCTTCGAGAAGCTGCGGCTGCGCATGGCCCACGAGTTCGCCGAGGGCATGCCCGTGCGGCGCGGGCGCGGCCTGCGCGGCGACGCGCGGCTGCTCAGCAAGGCCGTGGCGCCCGAGAGCGTGAAGCTCATCGTGACGTCGCCGCCCTATCTCAACGTCGTGCGCTACGGCAAATTCAACTGGATTCGCCTGTGGCTCCTCGGCGAGTCGGTGAGCAACGTCGACGCGTCGCTGCAGGTCGAGAAGACCGATCGGCGGCTGGCGCTCAGCGATCGCCACCGCTTCCACGGGTACTGCGGCTTCTTGCGATCGGCGCTGACCGAGTGCGCCCGCGTGCTGCGCGACGACGGCACCTGCGTGGTCACCATCGGCGACGTGATCAACAAGGAGCACGGGAGCCGCACGCTCGCGACCGAGGTGTGGGACGCCGTCAAGGGTGACGTGCCCCTCGACCTCGCCGCCGTCATCATCGACGACGTGAACGAGGTCGGCAAGGTGAGCAAGATCTGGGGTGAGGGGCATCGCGGCGAGGCCACCAAGACCGAGCGCGTGCTCGTGCTTCACAAGCGCGGCGCGCGCATGCCGAAGCCCCGCCATCGCGACCCCATCGCGCTGATCGAGCGCATCGCCGCGGGCGAGCACGTCGAGAAGCCCGCCCGCCCCGGTGTAGTGCGCACCGCAGCGAAGAGCGCCTCGCCCCGTGCCGCGAAGGCACGCGTCGTCACGAGCGGCTGAAGGCCCCACTACGTCCCACTCCGCGGTGGCGCCTACCTCCGTGCCATCCTGGCCAATGCGCACATTGCGCGCGTTGCCTTCGTAACTTCCCGATCTCTACGCAAAATTTTCGCGCCCCGGCCTTGCGTAGTGCCTGTCGCTTCTGATACACCCCCGCCCTGCCCTGACTGACACGTCAGTCACCGCAGGGAGGCACTCGATCTCATGCTCGATCCCCGCTCGTCTCCGGTCGTACTCGGTGTTGACGTCGGCTCTACGACGGTCAAGGCCGTGGTTCTCGACCCTGTTTCGCTCGACATTTTGTGGAGCGATTATCAGCGGCACCAGACCAAGCAGCCCGAGAAGGTCGCGGAGCTGCTCCGCGAGATCGAGGCGAGCTTTCCCAACTCGCCGAAGGCGCAGTGGCGGGTGTTTATTACGGGCAGCGGCGCGGCGCCGCTGTGCGCGCCCCTCGGCGCCAAGTTCGTGCAAGAGGTCAACTCGGTCACGCTGGCGGTTGAGAAGCTCCACCCCGATGTGGGTTCGGTGATCGAGCTCGGCGGCCAGGACGCGAAGATTATTATCTTCAAGGCCGATGAGAAGGGCGAGAAGACCGCCTCTGCCTCGATGAACGACAAGTGCGCGTCGGGCACCGGCGCCACCATCGACAAGTGCATGATCAAGGTGGGCCTCGACCCCGCCGTCGTGCGCGAGATTCACTTCGATGACTCGAAGCTGCACCACGTGGCCGCCAAGTGCGGCGTGTTCGCTGAAACCGACATCGTAAACCTGGTCAAGAGCGGCATCCCCGCCCCCGAGATCCTCTGCTCGCTCGCCGACGCGATCGTGCTGCAGAACCTCTCGGTGCTCACCCGGGGCTCGACCCTCCGCCACAAGGTGATTCTCCTCGGCGGCCCCAACACGTACCTGCCCTTCTTGCAGGAGTGCTGGCGCAAGCGCATCCCCGAGACCTGGCGCGAGCGCGGCTACGACTGGCCCGAAGACCGCCCCATCGAAGAGACCGTCTTCGTGCCTGAGAACGCGCAGTACTATGCCGCCTTCGGGGCGTGCGTCTATGGCATGAAGGAGCCCGCCGAGGTCGGCCTCTACAAGGGCCTCGACGGCCTCGTCGAGTACATGACCAACGGGCGCAAGGCACGCCTCGGCGAGAGCGCGGGCCCGCCCCTCGCCAAGACTCGCAGCGAGATGGAAGAGTTCAAGGAACTCTACAAGATCCCGAAATTCACCCCGATGGAGCTCACCCCGGGCACCACGGTGCGCGCGGTCATCGGCCTCGACGGCGGCAGCACCTCGTCGAAGGCCGTGCTCGTCGACGAGGAGGGCGAGATCGTCTGCAAGGCGTATCAGCTCTCGAAGGGTAACCCCATTCAAGACATGAAGGAGCTGCTCGCGCAGCTTCGGTCTTACGTGGTCGACCAGGGGGCCGAGCTGCAGATTCTGGGCTTCGGCGCCACGGGCTACGCAGCCGACGTGCTGCAAGAGACGCTGCGCGCCGACGTGAGCATCGTCGAGACCGTGGCCCACATGATGAGCGCCGTTCGCTTCTTCGGCGACGTCGACGTGATCTGCGACATCGGCGGACAGGATATCAAGGTTCTTTTCATGAAGAATGGCGACATCGCCAACTTCAAGCTCTCGAACTCGTGCTCGGCCGGCAACGGCATGTTGCTTCAGGCCATGGCCGATCAGTTCGGCCTCAAGGTGACCGAGTACGCCGACACGGCCTTCGGCGCCGAGCTCGCGCCCAAATTCAGCTACGGCTGCGCGGTGTTTCTCGACACCGACCGGGTGAACTTCCAGAAGGAGGGCTTCTCGAAGGAGGAGCTGCTCGCGGGCCTCGCGCAGGTGCTGCCCAAGAACGTCTGGCAGTACGTGGTGCAGATTCCCCGCCTCGCCTCGCTCGGCACGCGCTTCGTGCTCCAGGGCGGCACGCAGTACAACCTCGCGGCGGTGAAGGCCCAGGTCGATTACATCAAAGACCGCGTGCCCGGCGCCGAGGTCTTCGTGCACCCGCACACCGGCGAGGCCGGCGCGCTCGGCGCGGCCTTCGAGACCCTGCGTGTCGTGAAGCGCCGCGGCTCGTCGACCTTTATCGGCATGAACGCCGCGATCGACATCGAGTACGAGTCGCTCAACAACGAAGACACCGTCTGCCACTTCTGCCCCAACAACTGCAAGCGCACCTTCATCGACGCCAAGCGGCCCGACGGGTCGACGTCGCGCTACATCTCGGGCTTCTCGTGTGAGAAGGGCACCGTCGAGAGCGAGGAGGCCATGCTGAGCCTCATGGCCGAGCGCAAGGCCATCGCGAAGCAGTTTCCGAACATTGTAGACTACGAGTCGAAGCGGGCCTTCGCCAGCTTCTACAAGCCCGCAGCGCAGCCCGTCGAGGGCACCCCCGTCAAAGACTGGGCGATCAAGAAGGGCTTCTTCAGCATCAAGAAGGTCGAGGTCACGCGCCCCTTCAAGCGCTCGGGCACCGCGGTGTCGGAGCGCCTGCGCCGCGTGCGCATCGGCCTGCCGCGCGTGCTGAACATGTACTCGACTGCGCCGTACCTGCGCACCTACTTCGAGGCCCTCGGCGTCCCGAAGCAGAATATCGTCTTCAGTGATCACACCACGGAAGAGATGTGGGTCGAGGGCGGCAAGTACGGCTCCGTCGACCCGTGCTTTCCCTCCAAGGTGGCGCAGGCGCACGTGCACAACCTGCTCTTTCACCACCACTCGCCCGAGAAGAAGCTGCAGTACATCTTCTTTCCGGTGCTCACCCATGTGCCCTCGTTCGGCGAGGGTGTGATGGACAAGACCTCGTGCCCCATCGTGGCGGGCGTGCCCGAGGTGATGAAGGCCGCCTTCACCAAGGAGATGGACTTCTTCAAGACGCGCGACATCGAGTACCTGACGACGCCGCTCACGTTCTCGGAGCCCAACCTCACGGCGATGAGAATGTTCGAAACCTGGGGGCCGCGGCTCGGCGTAACCCAGGACGAGAGCGACCACGCGCACGCCGAGGGCATGAAGGCGCTCGACCAGTTTGACCGGGACCTGCAAGACAAGGGCAGGGCCATTCTCGAGACCGTCGAGGCCGAGAACCGCGTCGCCATTCTCATGATCGGTCGCCCGTATCACTCAGACCCGGGCCTCAACCACGGCATCCCGGAAGAGTTCCAGGTGCTGGGGTATCCCATTCTGTCGGTGCGCTCGCTCCCTCGCGACAACGAGTACCTCAAGCGCTTCTTCGCAGAGGAGTTCGCGCGCGGCCAGCACCCGCTCGACATCAACGACGTGTGGCCTGAGAACTACTCGGCCAACAGCGCGCAGAAGGTGTGGGCGGCCAAGTTCGCGGCGCGGCACCCGAACGTGGTGCTGCTCGACCTGTCGAGCTTCAAGTGCGGCCACGACGCGCCCACGTACGGCATCATCAGCGACATCGTGTCGTCGAGCGCCACCCCCTACGCGGCCCTCCACGACATTGATGCCAACAAGCCGGGCGGGTCGATCAAGATTCGCGTGAAGACCTACGCCCACTCGCTCAAGCTGTACGAAGAGCTGCTCGACGACAACGCGCGCAAGAAGTCTGAGCTCGCGCGCACCATGGATGAGAAGCGCCTCGAGTTGATGCAGCTCAAGCGCAGCCAGCTCGCCGCGCGGACGCAGAGCGACCCGACGCTCGAGCGTCAGATCGCCGAGCTCGCCGTGCGCCTCGCCGCCTACAAGCCCGAGTTCAAGTCTGCGCCGGAGCTGCCCAAGGGCTTCGTGTCGCTCAAGAAGAAGTCTGCCGACGGCACCATGGTGCCCGTTCAGGGATGAAGGAGATTACCCGATGGTGATGCAATCGCAGAGCGATACGAAGCGCGTGAAGCTCCCCGTGATCGGGGTGCCCGCGGTGACGCCCATCCCCGAGCCCGCGGCCGACGTCGACGTCGAGGCCGAGATGCGCGCATTCGAAGAGGCCGAGCGCGCCCGCCTGGGCTTTCGGCAGGAGCGCAAGCAGTGGGTCGATACCATGGTGAACCCCGTCGTTCGCAAGAGCGAGCGCGACAAGGTGACCCTGCTGATCGGCGGCCTCACGCAGGCGCAGGACTTCCTCGCCGAGGGGGCCTTCCGCGGCCTCGGATACAAGGTAGAGCACATGGAGCTCGCCAACAACGCGGGGCTCCAGACCGGTAAAGAGTTCGGCAACCGCGGCCAGTGCAACCCGACCTACTTCACCGTAGGCACCCTGGTGAAGCACCTCATCGACCTGCGCGACAAGCACGGCATGCCGACGGAGGACATTCTCAAGAACTACGTGTTCTTCACCGCGGGCGCGTGCGGCCCGTGCCGCTTCGGGATGTACGTCACCGAGTATCGCAAGGCCCTGCGTGACGCGGGCTTCGACGGCTTTCGCGTGATGCTCTTTCAGCAGCAGGGCGGCCTCTCGCAGGCCAGCGGCGACGACGTGGGCATCGACCTGTCGCCCACGTTCTTCATCGCGCTCATTCAGGCCATCGTGGCGGGCGACGTGCTCAACGCGCTCGGGTATCGCATTCGCCCCTACGAGGTAGAGCCGGGCGCCACCAACCGCGCCCTCGAGGAGAGCAAGAAGCTCTGCTACGAGGCCCTCTACCAGCGCAAGAACATCTTCGCGGCGCTCTACCAGTGCCGCAAGCTCCTCGCCGCGGTGAAGGTAGACCGCACGCGCCCGAAGCCCAAGGTGTCGATCATCGGCGAGTTCTGGGCCATGACCACCGAGGGTGATGGCAACTATCACCTGCAGCGCTTTCTCGAGAGCGAGGGCGCCGAGAACGACATTCAGCTCACCACGGCGTGGATTCTCTACAACGTGTGGGAGGTGGCCCGTGACACGCGCGAGCGCAAGGTGCTGCGCGTGTCTGATGAGAACAGCTCGGGCCTGCGCGACATGGACGGCTTCGACGTCGCCCAGCGCATGGCCACCCTGAAGCTCGCCGAGTGGGGCCTGCGTCTGGGCTTTCAGGCCTTCGCGCTCCCCGCGGGTCTTTACGACTATCACCTCCCCGACATGGACCTCGTCGCCGAGGTGGCCGACCAGTATTACTCGACCACCCTGCGCGGCGGCGAAGGCCACATGGAGGTGGGCAAGCTCATTCTCAACACGGTGATGTCGAAGGCGCACATGACCGTGAGCGTGAAGCCCTTCGGCTGCATGCCCTCGTCGGGCGTGTCCGATGGCGTGCAGTCGCTCATTACCGCGCGCTACCCGGGCACCATCTTCTGCGCGGTGGAGACCAGCGGCGACGGCGCCGCCAACTTCTACTCGCGCGTGCAGATGTACCTCTTCAAGGCCCGTCAGGTGGCCGAGGCTGAGTATCAGCAGGCCCTCGCCGACACGGGCATCACCGAGGCGCAGCTGAAGCACTTTCTCGCGAAGAACCCCCGCTTCGCGTCGTCGCTGCACAAGGCGCCGCACGTGAAGGCCGGCACCGCGGGCGACCTCGTGCACGAGGTGGCGCCCTTCATTACGCAGACGCGCGCCGAACGCGCCGTGAAGGCCGTGGCGAAGGGCGCTGCGACCGTGCGTAGCCTCGCGGCGAAGGTGCCGGGCTTCGCGGCCAGGGCCGTGGCCACCGCCCGCGACGGCGAGTTTCGCGCGCAGGTTCGCGAAGACCTCAGCCTCGTGAAGGACATCGCGCAGGGCAAGGCCCGCGAGCGCTTCGCCCCGCTCATGGATCGCCTCGCGCACCGGGCCTTCTTCTCGAAGGATCCCGTGCAGACCGCGCCCGCCGCGGCCTCGGGCTACGCCCAGCCCGTCGCGATGGCGTAGCGCCTCCCGCCCCGTCGCTCCTCGTTCATCACGCCTTCGTCGTTCTCTCTCTTCGTACCTCGCTCGGTTCTTGCGCCGTGGCGCCAATCGGCGACAATCGCGCTTGTATGGACAGCGTGCGACATGCCGCGGCGCGCGTGTGCACCGTTGCGGCGCTGACCGTGGCGGTCGCGAGCTGCGAGGTGGTGGTGTCGGCGGGGTCCGTCACGCTCACGCCGTCATCGCGTGCGCGCGATCCGGTGGCGCCCTTGAGCGAGGTCAGCGCCCCCGGCGCCGCGCCGGGCATCGCGACCGATCAGGTGTTCGTGCGCGAGCTCGCAGCGGGCGCTGCGCACGTGTGCGCGCGCACCGTCGAGGGCTTTACGCCTGTGGAGGGGCGCGTGCGCTGCTGGGGCTCGAACGCGCGCGGTCAGCTCGGGCGCGGCACCCTCGGGGGCTTCTCGCCCGAGGCTGCGTTGGCGGGTCGCGGAGCGCTTGCGCGGCAGATCTTCGCGGGCCCCAATCAGACCGCGGTGCTCGACGACGCAGGCTCGCTGGGCCACTGGGGTTTGCACGCGCCCCTCAGTGACGATGTGACGCCTTGGTCAACGCACGATACACCGGGTGTTGGCGCCCTCGCCGGCGTGGCCTTTGGCGGGCGCTTCGCCCTCGCGTGGGACGACGTCGGTCGCCTCATCGGGTGGGGCGAGCCGGGCGAGGCGAGCTTCACCACGGCGTTTCTCATCAAGCCCGTGCTCATTCACCTGGGCTTCGGGGTGCGCCAGGCGTCGGTGTGGTCGCGCTCGGCCCGCGGCCACGGCTGCTTCGTGATGCACAACGACTTCGCCGCGTGTTGGGGCAACAACGACGCCGAGCAGCTCGGCCGAACGCCCTTTGAGTTGGGCATTTTTCACGTTGAACGAAGCCGCTTCGCGGCAGCGTCCCGAACGTCCCGCGTGACTGCAAGCGTCGGCGCAGGTTGACACGCCCATCCCGAGCGCCACGCGCGACTGCCTGCGTTCACCCGCGCTG
>CAISKJ010001283.1 GCA_903885885.1 uncultured delta proteobacterium | reverse complement strand
GTCGTGCGTGATGCGGGTGCCGCATTGGTGGGGAGCATCCCCCGCGCAGTGCGCGTAGCCCTCGGGGCCCGAGGTGCACCGGGCGTAGACACAGGCGGGGCTCGCGTCGCCGCACGCGTTCCCGCACGCGCCGCAGTTATCAACGTCCGAATCGAGGGAGGTGTACACGCCGCCAGGCGCGCAGTTGACCAGGAGCGGCCGGTGGTCGGATGAAGGGGTCACCACCGTGCAGCGGTCTGCAACGCAGGCGACCAGATCGTCGGGCGAGGGAGGCGGAGGGCACTCGGGGCCCGTGACCGCCGGGCATCGAATGGCGGGGGGCGGAAGCGTGGGAAAGGGCCCCAACGCGCCGTCGTCGGCGCCGTCGCTTCGAGACGCGTCACTCGGAACAGCGCCCGAGGGGTCGTTGGAGCCGAGGCAGCCCGAGGTCACCAAAGCGAGCACGACCGCAACCACGAACGATGGCCAGCGCATGCGGCGCTCCGTTGTGGGGAGCGCGGTGCGCGTTCAGGTCTCGATGGAGAGCGTCTCGAGGCCTGCGACGGTGCCGCAGCGGGTGACGCCGAGCACGAACACGCGGATCTGAATGGTGCCCACGCGAAACACGGTGATGTTGGTGAGCTCGCGCTGCAGGGTGCGCGAGAGCTGGCGGAAGCGCGCCGCGCGGTGCTCCTGGTCGAGGGTGTTGTCGTAGTTCTGCACGGCGTTGCGCAGGAGGTAATCGAGCGTGATGCGCTCGACGGGCGCGTCGGCGGCGGCGCCTACGGCGCGGCGCAGCGTCGCGTCGCTGGGGATCGCGCGCCACGCGTCGCGGGTGAACCACGTGAAGGGCGCGTCGCTCTCGGAGGTGTAGAGCAATCGCTCGGTGGCCGTGGCGAGGGTGCTCTGGAGCGCGGCGCCGCAGTGGCGGCCGTCGTCGAGCGCGCTCACGCGGAGGAAGGCCTGCGCGGCGCGCAGGAAGGGCACGCGCACCGTCGAGGGGTTGCCCGGCATCGTGGAGCGAACGCCCGCCACGAGCACGCCCGCGTCGTAGGTGGCGCCGCCGAGCACGGCGTCGCGCACCTCGGGCGAGACGCGCAGCGCGGCGGTGTCGACGCCGACGATGGGGAGCGACGCCGCCGTGCTGTTGACCCGCTGCATCGCGAGGCGATCGCACGGGATGAAGGTGCAGGTGGTGCCCGTGGTCGACACGCGCGCGAGGCTCTGCGAGGGGAGGGCGCCATCGACGGAGCGCCACGCCTCGGCGGCCGAGAAGACGCCGAAGGTGTGCGCGCTCACCGCGGCGATGCGGCCGTAGAAGACGTGCGAAGCGAAGCCCTCGGCCACGGCGTCGCGCTGGGCCTGCGGGAGCCCGAGGGGCGCGAGGTCGAGCGAGGCGACGTAGCAGCGCGCGGCCGAGGTGCCGTCGGCGCAGCGCGCGGCCGAGGCGTTGACGGGCGCGACGAAGTACCCGCCGCACATGGGCGAGGCGCACCGTCGCATGTCGCGGGTGACGGTGAAGTAGCCGCTGGTGCGAACGGTGACGTCGTCGACGACGCCGCCCGTCTCGTCGACGACCTCGGGCCCGCCCACACAGGCGACCAGCGAGAGGGGGAGGAGGAGCATCCGTGCGAACGTTTTCATGGTGGGCGCCGATGTACGACACCGACACACCCGTCGCAAGGCGGCGGCTGTGACATTGCCGTGGATTCTGCTGCGTGCGGGGCGACGCGCGGTTCTGCGCGCGTCTACCAGGCGACGGGGGCGGGGGTGGGGGAGCCCGTGCTGGTGCCGTCGGTGCCGTTGCCGAGCTGGGCGAAGTTGTTGTTGCCCCAGCAGCGGGTGACGCCGTCCATGGTGGTGGCGCAGCCGTGGTCTTCGCCGAGGGCGAGGGTCACGATGTTGGCGAGCCCCGCGACGGGCGTCGGTCGCGCGTCGGCGCGCATGCCGACGGGCGCGAGCGCGCCGCGGCCGAGCTGCCCCGCGCTGTCGTTGCCCCAGCAGCGGGCGGTGCCGTCGGTGAGCACCGCGCAGCTCATGTCGCGACCGAGCGCCACCGTGCGAACACCCGCGAGCCCGACGGGGGCCACGGGGGTCGCGCGGTTGTCTTGTGTGCCGTCGCCGAGCTGCAGCGAGACGTTGTTGCCCCAGCAGCGCACGGTGCCCCCTGCGAGCACCGCGCACGCGTGCGCGCCGCCCGCCACGAGCTGCTGCGCGCCCGTCACGAGCGAGGCCGCGGCCGTGCGCGCGCTCGGCATGTTGTCGGTGGTGCCGGTGGCGAGCTGGCCCGCGTCGTTGGAGCCCCAGCACCACACGGAGCCGTCCATGCGGCACGCGCAGGTGAAGGGCGCGACGCCCCCGCCGAAGGTGGCCGGCGCGCTCGCGGCCACCTGCACGGCGCCCGTGAGGCCCGCCACGGGCACGGCCGTGGAGCTCGACGAGTTGCCGCCGGTGCCCAGCTCGGTGCCGCGCCCCCAGCAGCGCACGGTGCCGTCGCCGAGCACCGCGCAGGTGTGGGCATAGCCCGCGGCGAGGTCGGTGGCGCCCGCCACGCCCTGCGCCTGCACGGGCGTGAGCGCGCTCGTCGTGGACCCGTTGCCCAGGCGACCGAAGGCGCCGCTGCCCCAGCACCACACGGTGCCGTCGGTCTTGCGCGCGCACGCGTGGCCCGCGCCCGCCGCGACCTGCGCGACGCCGGTGAGCCCCGTCACCGCCACGGGGCGGCTGCGCAGGGTGGAGGTGCCGTCGCCGCACTGGCCCTCGTCGTTCTTGCCCCCAGCAGCGCACGGTGCCGTCGGCCAGGAGCGCGAGGGTGAAGTCGTAGCCCGCCGCGAGCTGACGCACCTGCGGGCACGCCGCGCCCGCGCACCCCGTCGCGGCGCCGTTGTCGACGGCCCCGTCGCCGACGACCGCGCCGTCAGCGCCGCCGCCTGGAGACGACGTGCCGCACGCGCTGACGCAGGCGCACACGCCGAGCGTCGCGCACAGACCCCTGACGATTGCCCACGTGCTCGTCATGAATGGCCCCTCCGCGCGGAGTAGGGCATCGGGGAGCGGGCAGGCGTCAAGCGCCGCGTGCGGTTCGCGGGCCCGCGTGCCTGGCACGTGCCTGCGCGGTGCCACGAGGCCACGGCCGGCGCCGCGCGAAAAGTGCTTCCAGATAGTCGTTTTGAAGCGCCGCGGGCCGCGCGCAGCGCTGGCATGAGCGGCGCTCTACAGGGATGCATCAACACCGCGGCGCCGCACAGGGGTGACGCCGCCGAAGGCATCTCGACATCGTTCGCGCGAAGCGCGAACGCGCACCGGAGCTACGACCATGAACAGAACCACCGTTCGCCTCGGCCTCGCCTCGCTCACGCTCGCGCTCTGCACCGCCGCCGCGGGCGTCTACGCCTCGAACAGCGCGTTCAACTACGGGCAGTATCTCAACAGCAACGTGGCCTCGGGCAGCACGGTGGTGGCGCGCGCCGAGTTCTATGTGTCGCGCGTCTTCGCGGCGAACAACGCGTACACGACGTCGAGCCAGACGGGCGGCGGGCAGATCACCATCGACTCCGTCGGCAACGGGCTCTACGCCGTGAACGCGCGGGTGGTGTGCGGCTCCTTCGTGTCGCGCGTGCACCGCCTCACGCATGGTCTCACCGGCAACGGCTCGCAAGACGCCAACGACACGATGAACCGCCTCTTCGGCGCGGGGCTCCCCAACGCGGCGCAGTGGTACGACGGCATCGTGGCGGCGCGCTCCGTCGACCAGGGCACGGGCGCCGCGCTCAAGCACGTGCGCGTGGCGCAGCTCGCGAACCCGATGGTGGCCAACGGCTTCGTGGGCCACAACGTGGTGCTCGCGGCCAAGTACAACAACAGCAGCGACAGCGACACGGGCCACGCGATGATCGCCGCGAGCTGGACCGACGACGCCCCCGCCGCGGGCTTCACCATGCCCGCGGGCGCCACGCGTCGCTGGCGTGTGCGCATCTTCGACTCGACGAAGACCTCGCACTACGACGGCGTGAGCCTCGCCACCGACAGCCGCGAGCAGGGCGAGTCGGGCCCGGGCTTCGACGGCGTGTCGGGCACCAGCGACGACAACGACGACAACGGCATCGGCGAGGCGTCGATCCACGTGTTCAGCAACGACGCGGGCGC
>CAISKJ010001282.1 GCA_903885885.1 uncultured delta proteobacterium | reverse complement strand
CCCGCGCCCCCGGGCGCCGCGCCGCGCGCAGGGCCGCCTCGTGCAGCACGCGTGACTTTCCGATGCCGCGCGGGCCCGTCACCACCACGGCCGCGGGAGACGCCCCCGCGTGCGCCGTGGCGGTCGTCGCGGCGAGCGCGGCGAGCTCGCGCGTCCGACCCACGAAGGGTGCGTCGCGCGATGGCGATGACGCCGTCGCCCCAGCGGGACCCGCGGCGTACACCTCCGCGGGGCGTGTCGCGGCGTCGTGCGTGAGCGACGCGAGGGCCCGGGCGAGCGCGGCGGCGTCGGCGAGGCGTCGCGCGCGCTGCTTCTCGAGGGCCGCCGCGATCGCGTGGCACAGCCCCTCGGGCGCGTCGGGCCGCGCGCGCGCGAGGGGCGGCGGGTCCCAGAACGCGGCGCGGTACAGCGTCGTCGGGAGGGTGGGGCCGAGGAACGCGGGCGCGCCCGTGAGGCACTCCCACAGCGTGGCCGCGAGGGCCCACACATCGTCGGCGGAGGTCACCGCGTCGCCGCCACGCGCGCGCTCGGGCGACAGGTACGCCGGTGTGCCGATGAGGGGGCGCGCGTCGCGCAACGGCGAGTCGTCGATGCGCGCGGCCAGCCCGAAGTCGAGCAGCCGCGGGTGGAGCGAGGGACCCTCGCAGAGGAACACGTTCGCCGGCTTGACATCGCCGTGCGCGACGCCGCACGCATGGGCCGCCGCGAGCCCGTCGGCGAGGGCCGCGCCGAGGGCCGCGACGTCCGCCGCGGTGAGCGGGCCGCGCGACAGCCGCGCCGCGAGCGTCTCACCACGGAGGTGCTCCATGGCGACCCACAGTCGCCCGTCGGGCGCAGCGCCGGCGTCGATGGGGGCCACCAGGTGCGGGTGCGACGGCGCCGCGCGCCAGGCCGCGAGGGCGCCCTCGTGCAGCACGGCCCCAGCGTCGAAGAGCTTGAGCGCCACGGCGGGCCCGTCGGGCGCGCGGCGCGCGGCGTACACGCTCGCCTGCGCCCCCCGCCCGATGAGGTCGAAGAGGGTGTAGGGACCCAGGGTCACCGCGGTCGCTGAGGGGGGTGGGGCCATCGCGCTCGGATTACAATTTCCGTAATCGCGATTACGGTCGCCGTAATCGGGCTTACGGTCGCCGTAATCGACGGGAGGCTCAGTACCGCGACGACGACTGGAGGATGCGCGCCGCCGCGAAGGCCGCGCCGAAGCCGTTGTCGATGTTGCACACGGTGATGCCCGACGCGCAGCTCGTGAGCATGCACGCGAGCGCCGAGAAGCCCTTGAGCGCCGCGCCGTAGCCCACCGACGTGGGCACCGCGATCACGGGGATGGACACGAGGCCGCCCACCGCGCTCGGCAGCGCGCCCTCCATGCCCGCGACCACCACGGCGATGCAGCACTCGTCGAAGATGCCGCGCTTGGCCAGCAGGCGGTGCACGCCCGCCACGCCCACGTCGTAGATGCGCTCGATGGAGACGCCGAGCATGCGCAGCGTCTCGGCGCACTCTTCGGCCACGGGCATGTCGCTCGTGCCCGCGCACACCAGCGCCACGGGGCGCGCGCCCAGCGCGGGGATGGGCCGCTGCTCGAGCGTCGCGATGCGCGCGATGGCGTGGTAGCGCACGCCCTCGAGCTCCGACTGCACGGCGGCGGCCTTCACGGGGTCGATGCGCGTCATGAGCACGTTCTGCCCCGTGCGGGCGATGGCGCGCGCGATGCCGATCACCTGCTCGGCCGTCTTGCCCTCGGAGAAGATCACCTCGGGCACGCCCTGGCGGAGCGCGCGGTGATGGTCGACCACCGCGTAGCCGAGGTCTTGAAAGGGCAGGTTCTTGAGGGCACCGAGCGCGTCGTCGATGTCGGTCTTGCCGTCTTGAAGGCTCTCGAGAATGCCGCGGATCTTGTCAGGGTCCATCGTGTCTCACCCTCTAAGTCTGCGCCCCGCGAAATACCAGCGTGAAAGCTCCCCGCGCGGTGTTGACGCAGCGCCGTCCGCGGGTGCAGACACGCGCTCCATGCGCCCGCACCGTTGGATCGTCGCGTACGTCGTCGCCCTCGGCTGCAGCGGCGTCGCGCCCGCGCCCGCTCCCCCCGTCGACGCGCCCGCGCCCGATGTCGTCGCGGCGCCCGATGTCGTCGCGGCGCCCGATGTGTCGCCTGTCGATGCGCCCCGCGATGCAGCCCTTGTCGACGCTGCGCCCGACGTGGCCGTCACCACGCTGCGCGTCCGCTACGCGGCGCGTGACGGCGCCATCGCGCTGCGCGGATCGCTCGCGCCCCTCGACTGGGAGCGCGGCGCGCAGTTTCGACGCGTCGCGGGCGACACCTGGGAGTGGACCTCCGCGGACCTCCGCGCACCGCTGGAGTGGAAGCCCCTCCTCGACGACGCCACCTGGTCGCGGGGGCCCAACTATCGCGCGCTGCCGGGCACCACGGTGGTGGTGTTCCCGCATTTTCTGTCGGGCGTCGGGGCGTTCGCGCGCGCCTACCCCGCCTTCGCATCGACGGTGCTCGGCAACCGCCGCGGCGTGTGGGTGTACCTCCCGCCGAGCTACGAGGAGAACACCGCCGCGCGCTTTCCCGTGGTGTACATGCACGACGGGCAGAACCTCTTCGACCCGCGCGCGGCCTTCGGCGGCGTCGTGTGGAACGCCCACACCGCCATGAACGACGGCGCCGAGTCGGGCGCCATTCGCGAGGCCATCCTCGTCGGCGTCGAGAACACCGCCGCGCGCATCGCCGAGTACACGCCCACCGCCGATGCGATGTACGGCGGCGGCAACGGCGACGCGTACCTTCGCATGCTCGTCGAGGAGGTGAAGCCCCTCATCGACCGCGCGTATCGCACGCTCCCCGACCGCGCCAACACGGCCCTCGTGGGCTCGTCGCTGGGCGGGCTCATCTCGGCCTATGGGGGCGTGCGCCGCGCCGACGTGTTCGGCCTCGTGGGCGCCCTGTCGCCCTCCACCTGGTGGAACGATCGCGTGCTCCTGCGCGAGGTGGCCACCACGCCGACGCGCGCCGCGCGGCCGCTGCGGGTCTACGTCGACAGCGGCGACGGCGGCGCCTCGCGCGACGGCGTCGACGACACGCGCGAGCTGGCCGCAACCTACCGGAGCGTAGGGTACGTGGAGGGCACCACGCTCCGCTACGTGGTGCAGCCGGGCGGGCAGCACAACGAGACGTACTGGGCCATGCGCCTCCCGGGCGCGCTGGCCTTTCTCCTCGGGCCGCGCGACCCCTGAGCGCGCCGTCCGATGCGCCCGAGCCCGACCGTGGTGCGGTCGACGGGAGCTCCTGCGCGCCAGCGACGTCCAAAAAAATTGTGTGCCGTACCGGGGCAAACGCCTCAAGCCCGTAGGGGTTACGACCGATGACATGGTTGCAACGCCCGAACAACCGGCGACGGGGGCGCTGCGCAGCCAGGCAACCCTTCACGGCGCACCGACGCCGTACGCAGCGACGAGGCACTCCGATGGCGACGAAGAAGGCCCCCCAGACCGCAGCACGCAAGAGCAACCGCGGATTCAACATGGTGAGCGTGATGCTGAGCACCGTCGTCGCCGCGAGCGCCGCCGTGGGTGGGACCTACTACGGCACGCACCCGGGGCAGCCCGAGGTGACCGAGCTGCCCGCGCCTCCCCCGCCGCTGCCCGGGTACACCCTGGCGCTGGCCCCGTTCACGGTGATCACCCGCGACGCCGAGCACCGCAGCCACCCGATGCGCGTGACGCTGAGCGTGGAGTTCACCGATGGCATCACCGAGGCGTCGGTGGCGCCGCTGCTGCTGCGCGTGCGCGACACGGTGCTCACGCAGCTGCGCGCGGTGACCTACGAAGACGCGGCGAACCCCGCCCGCATGGCGGCGATGCGCCAGGACCTGGCGACGCACATCACCGACGCCGGCGTGCGCGGCGTGGCGCGCGTGCTCGTGACCGACTTCGTGGTGCAGTGACGGGGCTGTGACTACTCGGCGCGGTAGAGGGCGGCGCCGGTCTCGAGGAACTCCTGCGACTTCTCGCGCATGCCGCGCGTGAGGGCGTTCTCGGGCACCACGTTGCCCTGCGCGGCGGCGTACTCGCGCACCTCTTCGGTGATCTTCATCGAGCAGAACTTCGGCCCGCACATGGAGCAGAAGTGCGACTGCTTGGAGCCCT
>CAISKJ010001281.1 GCA_903885885.1 uncultured delta proteobacterium | reverse complement strand
GCGTGCGGCCGATCGCGACCACGAGCGCAGCCCGCGCGGCGCCCGCGAGCTCGTCGGCCCGCGCCGCGAGCGCCTTCACGGCGGCGGCCGTGCCGAGCACCACGAGCGCCTCCGTCGCGCGGCCCACGGCGGGCACGTCGTCGGCGCGCAGAAAGGCCGCCAGCACGTCGACGGCGCGGTCGTTCTTGCGCGCCACGAGGAGCTCGGCGGCGCGCAGCCGCAGGTCGTCGTGATCGCTCTCGAGGGCCTTCGCGAGCGCCGCGGCGACGCGGTCGTCGTTCGACGTGGCGAGGCGCTCGATCACCCCGACGCGAAGGTCGGCGTGCTCGCTCGACAGGGCCGCGAGGAGGGGGTCGAGGCTCCCCCGGGGCGAGAGCCGCTCGAGCACTTCGAACGCGTAGCGCCGCACGTCGGGCAGCCGCGCGTTGAGCGCCGATGCCACGCGCGGCCACGCCGTCGCGCCGCGCGCCGCGAGCTCGTCGAGGGCGGCGCGCGCCACGTCGGCCGACTGCGAGCCGAGGGCCAGCGCGAGGGGCGCGTCGGCCCCGTCGGGGTACAAGCGCTTGAGGCCCGCGAACGCGGCCTTGCGCACGAGGTGGTGCCCGTCGTCGAGCGCGCGCGACAACGCCGGAACCGCCGACCCCACGCCCACGTCGGGCGAGAGCCCCAGCTCCACGATGCGGTCGATGGCGTCGCGCCGGACGCGGTGCCCCTCCTCGTCGCTCGACGCCTGCCGCAGGAGCCCCACGTACGCGCCGAACGCGAGGCGCCGCAGGTGCTGCTGCTCGGCCGAGGGCACCGCCTCGCGCACCGCGGGCGACTCGCTCGCGTCGCCCGCGAACAGCCGTCGGAGCCACCCCGCGGCGGGCTTCGCGTCGGAGGCATCGACGGCGCGCGGCGCCGTGTCGGGCACCCACGGGGCGCTCGCGAGGCGCAGCTTCGCGGCGTTGGCGGCCTCGCGAAAGTAGTCCACGGGCTTCTTGCGGAGGTTGAGCACCTGCGCGGCGGCGTAGCGCTGCGCGGGGCTGTCGCTCGCGAGCGCGCCCGCGAGGCCCACCAGCGCGCGGCCGCGCACCTCTTCCGAGGGCCACTCCTTCGGAGCCGTCGCCTTCGCGTCGGGGCGCGGCGGCGTGAGCGCCTCGACGAGGTAGGCGAGGTACGTCTCCGGGTCGGTGCGCAGCTCGAGCGCGCGCGCCGCGGCGAAGCGCACGTCGGCCCGCTGCGACGACACCGCGCTCGTGAGCAGCTCCGGCGCCTCGCCCCTGCGAAACGCCCGCAGGTCGCGCGCCACGATGATCGCGAAGACCATCTCTTGCACCTCGCGCGCGCCGTCTTCGAGGCCCTGCAGCATGCCCCCGTACCCTTCGGGGCCGAGCGCCGCGAACGACAGAATGGCCCCGAGGCGAATGGGCAGGTTGTCGTTGCGCAGGTTGCCCGTGAGCACCGGGAGCGCCCGCGCGTCGCCGAGGCGCGAGAGACCGTCGGCCGCCCACGAGCGCACCCACACGTCGCCGTGCCCGAGCGCGTCGAGGAGGTAACCCTCGTCGCCGCGCCGCGACGACGTGGCGAGCCCCCGCGCGGCCTCTTCGCGCACGCGCGCGTCGGCGTCTTTCAACAGCTCGGTGGCGAGGTACTTCACCAGCCGCGGAGCGCCCAGCGTCGCGAGCGCGCTCGCCGCCCCCTGACGCAGCGCCGCGAGCGCCGGCGCCGCGATCGTGTGCGCGAGATCCTTGTCGGCGAGGAGCGCGCGCATCGGCTCGACGAGCGCGTCGTCGTGGCGCGGCGCGAGCAGCAGCGCGGCCTGCACGCGCAGGTCGAGGTGCGCGCTCTGCAACGCCGCGTGGTGGGCGCCCGCCTCGTGGGGCAAGAGCCCGTCGAGCGTGTCGAGGGCCGCCGCGCGCACCGTACGCTCGTCGTCGCCGAGGAGCTTCGTGAGCGCGGCGCGCACCTTCGCCACATCGGCGCGCGCGGCGCCCTTCGCGCCCGCGATGCGCACCGCCGCGTCGGTCGAGCACATCGCCGCGATGTGCGCGTCGTCGTCGCCCTCGCCCTGGAGCTTCACCACCGCCGCGTGCGCCGCGAGGGCCACCGCGCCGTCGCGGTCGCCGATCGACTGACGCAGTCGCTCGAGCGCCCACGCATCCTTCGGGGCCAGCGTGGCGAGCTCCTGCACCGCGCGCAGGCGCAGGTCGGCGAAGCGCGCCCGCAGCGCCCGGTCGAGGGCCTTCGACGGCTCCTTGTCGTGCCACGCCCACAGCGTGCGAAAGGCCTCGGCGCGCACCTTCGGCGACTCGTCTTCGATCGCGTCGCCGAGGAGGTCTTCGGTCTCCTCGCCCGCGCCCAGCTTCACGAGCTGGTCGAGGCCGCGCGCGCGGATGTCCTCGTGCGACGCGCGCAGCGTCGCCTCGGCCACGTCGAGGGGCCGCTCGCCCTTGAAGCGCGCGTACGCGTCGAGCGCAGCCGCGCGCACCGCGGCGTCGGCGTCGTCGAGCATCCACACCAGGCGCTTGCGCGCGCGCGGGTCGTCGAGCACCTGCAGGGCCCAGGCGCACTCCTTTCGGAGCGCCGGGTCGGCCTCGCGCGAGATCTGCAGCAGCGCCCCGAGCGCCCGCGTATCGCCCAGCACCGCGAGCGCGCGCGCGCCCCGCAGGGCCGTGTCGGGCGTGCGGCACGCGAGGGCCGTGAGCAGCGGCTCGAGGTCGCCCTCGCCGGGCTCACCCGCCTCGCCGTGCGACGGAATCGCCGCCCGCGCCGCCCGGATCTCGTCGTCGCTCGGCGCCTTCGCGTCGGCCACGGCGCGGCGCAGCACCGCCACGCGACGGGCGATCTCGGTCACCGTGCGACCGAGCGACTCGTCGCGGCGCGCGAGCGCGCCCATGAGCGCCGCGCGGTCGAGCACCTTCACCGTGAACGCATAGCGCCGCACCGTGGCGTCGGCGTCGTCGAGGGCGCGCGACACCACCGCGGCGATGTCGGCGTGCGTCACCATGCCCGCCAGCGCGGCGCGCACGAGCACCTCGGCCTTGAGGTCGGCGGGGCCCCGCTCGTAGGCCGCCCGCAGCGGCTCCGCCGAGCCCGCGGGGTGCAGCTTCGTGAGCTCGTCGAGGGCCGCGACGCGCACCGCGGCGTCGGCGTCGGTGAGCCGCTCGGCCACCATCGCGGGCACCAGCGGCGACGACTCGCGCAGCGGCGTGAGCGCCCGCAGCGCCGCCGCGCGCAGGTCGGCGTGCGTCGACGCGAGCGCCGCGCGCAGGGGCCCCAGCGAGCCCTCGCCGTCGATCTGCCGCAGCGACGCGAGCGCCGCCATGCGCACCGCGGGCTGACCGTCGTCGAGGAGCTCGCGCAGCTTCGCGCGCGCGCCGCGGCGCACGTTTCGACCCGCCTCGGCCACGGCGAGCGCGCGCACGGCGACGTCTTTGTCCGACGTCATCACGGCGAGCAGCACGTCGAGGCCCTCGGGCTCGTCGAGCGCCGCGGCCGTCTTCACCGCCGCCTCGCGCGCGGGCTTCTGGCCCTTGAGCTCCTCGGCGATCGCGTCGAAGCCCGAGCCCAGCACCGCGCGCGCCTCACCCGGAAGACCCGCGAGGTCGACCTGGTAGCGCGACACCACGCGCCCGTCGCCCGCCGCGAGCGCCGCGCCCTGCACGTTGCGCGCGTTGGGCAGCGGAGCCACGAAGCACAGCGCCCGCACCGCGCCGCCGCCCGCGGCGCGCGTGCGGGGCTTGCGGCGGTCTTCGAGGCGCCACGCCTTCACCTTGCCGTCGGCGCCCGCGGAGTACACCCGGTCGCCGGGGTCGCTCCCGTCGGCCGCGGGGCCCGGCGTCGGCGGCGCGAGCAGCGCGTACACGGCGCCCTTGTGCCCCGAGTCGTCGTTGCCGCGGGTCTCGCACTCCACCGCGCCGACGAGGTACCAGAAGCGCACCGCGCCATCGTCGCCCGCCGACGCGAGGCGCCCGTCGCGCTGCGTAAACGCGAGCGCGTGCACGGCCCCGTCGTGGCCGGGCATTTCGCGCAGCGCGCCCGTCGCGAGGGTGACCACGCGCACCACGCCGTCGTCGCCCGCGGCGGCGAGGTACTCCCCCGACGGGTCCATCGCCGAGGCCCGCAGCGGCGCGCTCGACAGCGACCACTCGCCGAGCTTCGCGCGGTCGGCCAGCGACCACAGGCGCGCCACGCCGTCGTGCCCCACGGTGCCCACGCGGTGCGCGCCGGGGCCCACCACCACGGCGGCGCACGCGCCCGTGTGGGCCGCGAGCGTCCACGCGTCGGTGAGGGCGCCGTCGGTGGCCACGTGCCACGCGCGCAGCGCGCCGTCGGCGCAGGCCGCGAGCAGGAGGTCGCCCGCGAAGGCGAGCCCGTGCACGTGGGCGCTCACCTCGGCGGCGGCCACGGTCTTGTTCGACGCGAGGTCGAACACGCTCACGCGGGTGAGCACGCCGGGGCGCGCGCCGCCCACGGCGACGAGCTTGCCCTTCGCGGCGAGGGCTTGAACCTTTTCGAAGTGACCGATCAGCGGCGAGGCCATCAGCGCAGCCCTCCGAGCTCGAGGCCAGGGTGCGCGCCGCGGAGCTGCACGAGCGCCGTGAGGCACGCCTGCCACTCGCCGCGCGCGAGCGATCCCGTGAACTCTCCGAGCACCGGGGCCACGAGCTGCGCGAAGGCCGCGTCGTCGAGGCCCATGTCACGCAGCACGGCAATCACGTTGCGCTTCGCCTCGCTCGCGGGAATGCGCCGCCGCGGGCCGTCGTCGTCGCGCCGCTCCATGCGGCCGGGTGGCAGACCGAAGAGCACCCGTCGGAGAAAATCTCGCAGCGCTTCGACGTCTTCGAAGCGAACCGTCTCGGGCGCCTGCGACGCGCTCTTGCCCTTGGGCTTCCACGTCGCGGGCAGGTGCGTGGGGCGGTGCCGCTCCCACAACAGACGCACCGAGAAGAGGCGCACCTCGCGGTCGGGTGACTCCATGAGCCACGCGAGGCGCTCGGCCCCGCCGAGGCGCTGGTAGTGCTTGCGAATCACCTCCATGCCGACCTCGCGCGTCGACTTCTTGCGGCTCTCGGTGAGCGCGAACACCCGCGCCGCGTCGAGCTCGACCACCTTGAGCGTGCAGGCGCTGTCGGCCCCCGCCTCGCCGGCCTTGAGCAGCGCGTCGAAGGCGACGCTGCGCACCTCCCGGTGCTCGCTCTCGGCCAGCTCGTACACGCGCGTGTGGAGGCCCCACTCGCGCAGCTCGGCGCGCGCGATGGCCACCGCGAAGCGCCGCGCGTCGGGGCGAAAATCCCACAGGGCGTTCCACAACCGCGCGGCGGTGTAGGCCGCGCGCGGCAGCGAGGCCTTGAGCTGGTACGACTTCGACTCGGGCTGATCGGCCCCGATCACCGGGTGCTGGCACCGCAGGTACGTCTGCGCGAACTGACGCACCGGCTCGGGCTCTTTTTCGCCCAGCGCGAGCGCGAAGAGGCGCGCGATGCCCGCGTCGAGGGCCTCCGCCGGATCGGTCGACGGGTCGGCGAAGTCGCCGGGCTTCATGTGCTCGAGCAGGTACCGATGCGCAAACCCGTGCAGCGAGGGGTCGGCCCGACGGGCCAGCGCGAGGAGCCACCCGAGGCCCAGCTCGCGCGGCTTCACGAGCCTGGTGTTGCCGAGCACGGCGAGCGCCACCGGGCGGTGCTGCGCGTTGAACACGTAGCCCTTCACGCGCTCGACATCGAGGCCCGGCAGCGCGTCGGCCCTCGTGAGCCATTCGCCCACGTGGGGACCGAAGGGCTTCGCCAGGGAGTCGAGCAGCCACCCCACGGGCAGCGCGCTCGTCGGCACCTTCGCGAGGCGCGCCACGGCGAGCTGCGTGGCCGGGTAGTTGTCGGGCTGGCGCGCGTCGTCGAGCACGCGCACCCAGAAGGTCGGGTCGAGCTCGCCGGGCTTCCACGCCTTGTCGAGGTAGCCCTGCGCCCACGCCCGCTGCGGGTTGGCGCCGTAGAGCATGTCGAGCACGAAGCGCTCGGGCACCTCGGCGCGGTCGAAGCTCTCCGTGAGGTGCTTCGTCGCCCACGAGGCCATCTCGCTGTAGGTGAGCGCGCGGCCGAGAAACAGCACCCCCAGCGTGCGCGGCGCCACCGACTGGAGGGCGCCCGCGGCGAACTTCTTGGTGTCGTTGTAGGGCGACTCGAGAAGGTCGGCGAGGCGGTCGGCGGCGAGGTCTTGCGCCTGGGCGCGGGCGTACTCGATGGCCCACGCGCGGGCCTTGCTGCTCGGCGACACGAGCAGGCCCAGGGCGGCCTCGTGGAGGCCCAGCGCGCGCAGCTTCGCGGCGTGAAACTCGGGCGACGCGTTGAGGGTCTCGATGAGAAACTCGTGCACCCCTTCGAGCGGGCGCTGCGCGAGGCGCGCGAGCCACGCGGGCGTCACGCTGCGCAGCACGTCGGGAAAGTCTCTCCGCAGACCCTGAATCGCGAAGCGCGCGGGCGCGTCGGCGCGGCACCCCTCGAGGAGGGTCATGAGCACGTCCGGCGAGCGCTTCCACGCGTCGTCGAAGGCCCGGTTCTTCACCAGGTCGGCGGGCAGCTTGCCGGTGAATTTCTGTCGATCAAACTTGTCGGTCTCGTGCGCGAAGATGTGCGCCGCGACCCATGTATTCTGAAAGGGCGTGGCGCTCGGGTAGTGGCGGAGCACCTGCGCCGCAAACTGCGGGTACAGGGCCGGCACCGACTGCCCGAGCAGGCGCAAGAAGCGCCACGCCCTGCGGCGGAGGTAGAGCGTGGTGCCCGGCGACACCTCGCCGCTGGCGCGCGTGCCCCAGGCCTGATCGACGCGCCACGCGAGCACGCCGTACATCTCGGCGTCGAGGCGCGCCTCGGCGAGCTTGAACACGCGCTTGAGGCCGCCCCACAGGCCGAAGCGCAGATCGGCGCTCCGCACGATCTCGACGAGGGCCGCGCGCCCCGCGTCGGTGTTGCGCGCGTACACGTCGACCAGGAGCTTCGCGAGGGCGAAGCGCGGCGGCAGCGGAGGGTTGGTCTGCGCGAGGTAGGTGCGCCACGCGGTGAGAATCTTCTGCCGCTTGTCGGGCTTCGACACCCAGCGCATGCGCTTGTAATTGAGCTCGGCGAGGAGCTGCGGCAGCTCGACGGCGCCGGGCGGCGGAGGCGTCGCGGGCTCCGGGTCGGGCTGCTGCAGAAAGGCGATCACCGCCTGCGCGAGGTCGGGCGAGTCGCTCTGCGCGAGGCGCTCGAGGTCGGCCAGTTCGATCTCGTTCGCTGCCATCGATGACCTTCGACTCCCTCCGCGCCCGCCGCGCGGCCACGCATGGCATCACCGACCGCACCGGGGGGTCAAGGTCAAAGCTGGACCGTAGGCGTAACCCATCACACGCCCGAAGCAGCGCGCTCGGTGCGCGTCAGCTCAGCACAGAAAGAACCCCAGACCCGCTCCCATCGCGTGCGCCTTGACCGCCACCTCGCGCACCACATGGAGCCCCACGGCGCGCTCGTAGGGGATGAACGTCGTCGCGCGCGCCTCCAGATCGGCGCTCGCCTGCGCCCACATGGCGTCGCCGAAGTTGGTCTTCAAGCCCGCGAGCCAGCGTCGCTCGGCGTCGGTGATGGGCTGCGGCACCAGCGGCTCGCCCGCGACCGCCTCGAGGTCTGTCAGCACCGTGGCGCACTCGTCGCGCGACCACCACCCGAACACGTAGTCGTAGTCGTCGGGCGCGCAGTCGTCCACCGAGGCCCCCTCCCACGCGCCCGCGTGCTCGGGCTTCACCACGGCCACGGTGCGCCCGGCGAAGAGCATGGCCCACAGGCGCCGCAGCGCGGGCGTCGCGCGCGCGGGGAGGCGCGCGGGTCGCGGAAGCATGCTCCAGCGCATGTGAAAGTCACCCCCGAGCGCGTGCGCGCGCCCGACAGGCGCGAGGGCCGCCGTCACCGGGTCACCCTCGATGGGAAATCGCAGGTGGTAGTCGGTGTCGCGCAGCAGGTGGCGCACGAGGTCGTCCATCACCGCCGCCTCGCGGGGACGTCGCGCCTCCCACGCCTCCGGGCCCGATCGCAGCAGGCGCAGCGCGCGCCCGAACACCGAGCGCGTCGGGCGATCGCACTCGAAGTAGCGCCCGCCGGGCCCCGGCTCGCTCTCGGGGCGCACGCGATCGACGATCTCGGCCAGCTGATCGAAGGGCTCGACCTGGTGCCACGCGTCCGACTCGGGCGGCGGAATCGTGATCGCCGGGTGCGCCCCCGCCCACGCGGCCCACCAGGGCGGCAGACGGTCGAGCGCCCACGCGCGCAGGTCACCGGGCGTCGTCGCGAAGAATGCGATGTCGATGCCCATGGCTCATCCCTCCAACGCGGTTTGGTGCACGCGCTACGGCCGACAACACTTCTTGTACTTCTTGCCGCTGCCGCAGGGGCACGGGTCGTTGGGGCCGACCTTCACGGCGCGCGGCGCGGGCGCGGCCCGCTGCGCGGCGGGCTTCATCATCGCGTAGTGGGTCTGCAGGCGATGGTGGTACGCGGTGTCGTCGCGGAGCACGCGCGCGATCACGGCGCACAGCGCGTCGGCGTAGGGGGCGCTCGCGTGCAGCGGGTCGACGAAGGTCTGCGCGAGGCCCTCTGCGCGGGCGGCCTCGGCGCTAAACGCGTGGCCGATCACCGCGACGTAGTCGTCGGCGTCGCGCGCAAACACGTGGAGCTGCACCCGATCGCAGTCGCACCCCGGGTCGTCGCAATAAAACTCGTGGAGCTCGTACGCGCCGCTGGGAATGGGCCCCTGTCCCTCCAAGAAGATCGTGCGCGTCTCCGTCGCCGCCACCTCCGGGAACCGACGCATGAACGACGCGAGGCCCCGCGGCGCGTCGCCGTACGCGCGGCTTCCCATCGACGGGTCCATCGAGTTGTCGACCATCGCGACGGCGAGCGGGCTGGTCGCGAAGTCGCGCTCGACGCCGTCGGCGAGCGTGGTCCACAGGGCGGCCTCGTCGGCGTCGCTGCGCCACAGCGCCCAGCGCGCCATGTAGCGCGCCATCGCGATCACGCGCGGCCGCACCGACGAGGCCGCGAGGGCGCGCAGCGTGCGGTCGCTCCACGCGCGCGCGTCGCCGGGGCCCGCGGGCGCCGCCGACACGCCGAAGCTCGTGAGGTCGCCGCGGTCGAAGTACCACGCGTCGTGGCGCCGCAGCGCGAGCAGCCGCTGCACCTCGCCGGGGTTCACGGCGCGCCCCGG
>CAISKJ010001280.1 GCA_903885885.1 uncultured delta proteobacterium | reverse complement strand
TGCTGCCCGCGGAGGGCCCGCACCGCAAGGCTGCGGTCGCACTGGGCCTCCTCGGCGCCCACCACGCCACGGCGGACGCGCAGCGCTTCTGCAAGAAGCGCGCGCCCGAGCGCCACGGGGTGCTCGGCTTCGACATGTGGCTCGGCGACTCGGGGCGCAAGGTGCCCTGGTACCGTCCCTTCGGCCCGCCCGCCGAAGACGATCCGCACCTCATGGAGACGGTTCCGCAGCCCGCGCCCGCGGCCCCCGTGGCCGCACCGCCCATGGTGGCGCCGATGCCCTTCGCGGCCCCCATCGCGCCCGCGATGCCCTTCGTGGCGCCGCCGATGGCGTATCCGCCCGCGGCCGCGCCGATGCCTCCGCCTGGGGCCTTCGCGATGCCGCTCGAGAGCGTGGTGTGGTCGATGGTGCAGCAGTGGCCGCAGCTCGCTGCCGTGGCCGCGCAGTCGGGCATGACGCCGACTGACTATGCGAGCCGCCAGCTGTGGTCGTACGTGGCCACCACCGCCGCGCAGCAGGGCGTCACCCCCGAGCGCCTCCTCGCGACGCAGCGATGGCAGCAGGTGGTGGCGCAGTGCAGCGTGCCCGGCATCGCGCCCGAGCACGCCGCGTGGATGCAGCAACAGCAGATGCAGTCGGTCACCATGACCGCCGCGCAGCGCGGCGTAACGCCCGAAGGCCTCCTCGCGCAGACGCGGTGGGAGCAGCTTGTGGCGCAGCTCCAGCCGCCGCCCGGCATGGCCGCCTATGGGGCCGCGGTGCCCTTTCCCTTCGACAGCGGGAGCCGCTAGATGACCTTCGATCCCAACGCGCCGCCGCCTCCCTTCGCGCACCCGGGTGCGGCGCAGCCCGCGGCCCCGAGCGCGCCCGTGCTGGGCATTCGCGACCAGTATCGCTTCGCCGAAGAGCCCGTCGCGCAGCGCGCGCAGGTGACCATTCTCGAGACGCCGAAGGTGGCGCCCGAGCTCCCCTCGCCCACGCGCATCGACCCCAACTTCGAGCAGCTGAAGATCGCGCTCGAGGCCCAGCTCGCGCGCAACGCGATCGCTCCCATGATGTACGCGCCGCCCAACGCCACGCGGTGGTTTCGCTTCTCGCCGTACGAGCTGTTCCTCGAACAGGTGCTCGCGAAGAAGCTCTGGACGCTGGAGTAGACCGATGGCCTCGCCCCGCCGCCTCAGCGTGCGCTGCCCGCACGCCAAGCCCGAAGACACCTGCATGCTCCCGCCCGGCGTGCGCTACTGCCTCTGCTACGGCGACCAGCACCGCGACCACGTGGGCCAGGTCACCGTGCAGGGCGGACAGATCCTCTGGTCGGTGCTCGCGAGCGGCAAGCCCCGCGGGTTCTACAGCTACGTCGCTGTCGTGCGTCAGGGCGCGGCGCTCGTGCCCGTCGAGCTGCAAGACGAGCCCGCCGTGCGCGAGACCGTCGAGAACGGCCGCGCTTTCTATGTGCTCCGCGGCCCGCGCGACCAGCGCTTCGAGGTCGAAGCCGCAGCCCTCGTCGAGGCCGCCCTCGAAGGCCGGGAGATCGTCGATGCCGTCGCGTCGAGCACGCACTGAGGCCCTCGCCGCGCTGGCGCTCGTCGCCGCGTGCAAGGGGAGCGCACCGTCGCAAAACCCCGCGCCGCAAGGCCCTTCGACGCAGCCCGTGGCGCCGCAGCCCGCGCAGCCCGCGGCCCCGCCCGGGCGCGGCGCGCGCATCGTGGTCGACGTGTCGGAGAGCATCCGCGGCTTCACCTCCGCGAGCTCGGTGGCGCTCCAGACGCTGCACGCGCAGGTGATCGAGGCGTCGCTCTCGTCGCTGCAGCTCAACAACCCGTTTCAGCGCTGCGCGCTCGACACCGACCTGCACTGCGAGGCGCCCCTCACGGTGCAGCAGCTCCGCGCGCCGGCCACGTACCGGGGCTCCAACGCGGCGCTGCACCTCGCGCTGCGACGCCCGCCGCGCGCTCCGCGCCCCGACATGCAGGCGCCCGATCCGCTCGACCCGTGGGCCGTCACGGTGGTCGTCACCGACGGGTTTCAGAGCACCGCGTCGCCCTTTGAACCCAACGCGGCGAGCGACGTGGCCTGCACCGCGGGCGCCGACCCGAGCTGCCTCGCGGCCCTCCTCCGCGCGCGCGTCGACGAGGGGTACGGCGTGTGGGTCGGTCGCCTCTTCATGACCTTCAACGGGCGCTATTTCGCCGAGCGCAGGCTCGACCCGGCGATGTGGGCGCGCACGCTCTCGCACGTCGAGGCGCTCAACCGCGAGCCCTTCTGGAACGGCGTCACCTTCGCGGCCTCGCGACCGGTGTTTACCAGCGACACGGGCCCCTTCGACTGGCGCGGCGCGCGGCCCCTCATGGTGTTTGTGCTCTCGCGTGACATTCCCCGCGCGCGGCAGCTCGTGGCCGAGATGCAGCGGCGCTTGAGCGTCGAGCGCATCACCGTACGCGGCGCGCCCGAAGACGTGGCCTTCAGCGAGTGGGCGCCCTTCGAAGGCCTCTCGGCCTCGGTGGTCAACGCGGTTCGCAACGAGAACGGCGGCACCGCCGACACCCTCTACGTCGACCGCGCGCAGCCGGGCGCGCAGGGGCTGGTCATTCCCGCGCGCTGCGACGTGCGGGCGAAGGCGCGCATCCGCCTCGAAGGCAGCGTGGCGCTGGGCTCCCTCGCGCCGCCGCCCTTCGCGCGCGTCGACCTCGCGTGGCGCCTCCTCTCGCGGCCCGCCAACGAGCTCCTCGTGCCGCGCGAGCCGCTGCCCCGCGCGGGAGGCTTCACGGCGCTCACGGGCATCGACTGCACGGTGCTCCCGCAGGGGCGCTTTCAGTACGACCTCGGCCTCTCGGCGCGGTGGACGGTCGACGCCGCCGCGCTCGCCCGCGAGTGGTTCTCGACGGAGAGCGGCGACACCTCGTACGAGACGCCCGAGAAGGTCTTCGGCCTCGCCGACCTCGCGCGCGCGGTGGTCACCGCAGGGGTCGCGCGCGAGGGCCTGCTCGCCCGCGTGAGCCTCGTGGTGCAGCGGCAGTGAGGGCCCTCACCCCGTCCCTCTCCCACGCAGAGCGTGGGAGAGGGTGCCTCAGCGTGCTGCATGCCCTCACCCCCCGCCCTCTCCCGCGAGGGCGCGGGAGAGGGAGCGCTGCCGCAGCGTCGAACGTCAAACATCGCGCGCAACCTGACCGCCATGGCGAGCAGCGAAACGACGCGATCGACGTGAGCGAGCGCGCGCGCGACGGCGCGCGATCCAACGTCCCCCCTGGTGCGCGTTCCAACGTCCCTCCCGGTGCACGTTCCAACGTCCCTCATGGTGCTCGTACCAACGTCCCTCATAGTGCTCGTACCAACGTCTCTCCTGGCGCTCGTTGCGATGCTCGCCGCGGCGCTCCCATTCGCAGCCGCATCACCCAGGCCGACGACGCGCGCGCGGCAGCGCCCCCTCTCCCGCGCCCTCGCGGGAGAGGGCGGGGGGTGAGGGCATGGAGCACGCTGAGGCACCCTCTCCCACGCTCTGCGTGGGAGAGGGACGGGGTGAGGGCCTGAGTGGCGATCTACGGCGTCGACCTCGGCACCACGTTCTGCTCGGTGGCGTACGTCGACCGCGGGCAGCCGCAGGTCGTGACGCTCGAGCACGGGCGGCCCACGCTCGCCTCGCTGGTGCTCCTCACGGCGCGTGACGGCGCCGCGGCGGTGGTCGGCAGCGACGCCGCGCGGCGGTACCGCGAGCTCGTCGGCGACGCCGAGCGCGCGCCCCGCGACGTGGTGCTCGTGCGCGGTTCGAAGAACCACATGGGCGTCGGCGAGCGCGTGCTCGCGGGGCCTCCGTGGAGCGTCGGAGGCCACGAGCTGCGCGCGACCGACGTGGCCGCCGTGATCCTCCGCGCGCTCGCCGAGATGGTGCGCGTGCGGCCGGGGTTGCCGCCGCTCGACGGCGTGGTGATCACGCACCCGCAGCGCTTTCGCAACCGCGAGAAGCTCGCCACGGCGCAGGCCGCGCGCATGGCGGGCCTCCCCGTGGTGGGGCTCATCACCGAGCCCGACGCCGCCGCGTGGGCCTACGGTCTGCGCGCCGCAGAGGGCGGCGCGAGCGATCGCCCGCTCACGTTCATGGTCTTCGACTTCGGCGGCGGCACGCTCGACGTCACCCTCATGAAGCGCGACGCGCCCGTCGGCGGAACGCAGCAGCTCCGCGCCCTCGACTCGTACGGCGTGCAGCTCGGCGGCCTCGCCATCGACGCGCGCATCCGCGACGCGCTCGTGGCCCAGTACGCGCATCGTACCGGCGATGCGGGCTTCACCCTCGCCTCGGTGAACGAGGCCACGGCGGAGCGCCTGCTCGAGCTCGCCGAGTGGTTCAAGGTCGCCCTCTACACCGACGCCGCGAGCGATCCCTCACCGATGGCGCGCGTGCGCACGAAGCGATTTACCCCCGTGTTCGACGCCGAGAGCGAGGGCGAAGAGGTGCTGCTCGAGGTCACCCTCGCCGACCTCACGCGCTGGATCGCGGGCGAGCTCGACCGCGCCCTCGCCTGCGCCGACGAGGCCCTCAAGCGCGCGAAGCTCACCTGGCAAGACCTCGACGAGGTGCTGCTCACGGGCGGCTCGTCGCTCCTGTGGCCCTTGCAACAGCGCATGCGCGAGCGCTGTCAGCGCGTGCGCGTCTTCGACGACCCGGGGCACCCGCTCAACCCCCTCACCATCGTCGCAGCGGGCGCTGCGGTGTACGGCGCCACGCTCGCTGCGGGGGCCGTGCGCCCCGCCGTCGAGATGCGCGGCGTGGTGCCCGACACCTTCTCCATTCGCGCGTACCAGCCCGACGCGAGCGCGCCCGACGGACGCCGCGCGGTGCTCCACCCGCTCGTGCCCGCGGGCACGCCGACTCCCTTCGTGGGCCGCGCGTACTTCGCGATGCGCGGCGGCGGACGCGTGCTCCCCGTCGAGGTCTTCGAAGGCCGCTCGGAGCGCGAGGCCACGCGCGTGGGCGTGTACCAGCTCGCCTTCGACCACGACCTCGACGACGGCGCGCGCGTCGAGGTGCGGCTCGACGTGCGCCCCAACGGGGTGCTGATGCTCGCGGTGCAAGACGCCCGCAGCGGCCACGTGCGCGAGGCGCGCCTCGACGACGCGGGCCTCTACGCCGACGACGAGATGGTGAAGCGCGCCGCGTGGCTCCACGCGCTGCGCGTCACCTGGAGCGGCTGAGTCACCCTACAACGGAGACGTTCGATGCCTGAATTCGCCGAGGTCAACAAGCAGGTGCGGTGGCTGCGCGAGCGCGCCGAGGGCGCGACGGTGCGCGCGTACGGCTATCACGGCGGGCACTTTACGGCCCTCAAAGACGCCCCCAACAAGGCGCAGGTGCTCGACGGGTTCTTCGAGGGCGCCACGATCGATCGCGTGACCCAGCGCGGCAAGCACGTGGTGATGCACCTCTCGACGGGCACGCTCACGTCGCACCTCATGTTCAAGGGACGATGGTCGATGGAGGGCGACGACTTCGTGTCTCGCTACAAGCATCACCACGAGGCCCCGACCGCGAAGTCGGTTAACTTCTGGATGCAGACCTCGCAGGGCAAGGTGAACTTTCACGAGCCCGAGTACAAGGGCAAGGTCCACGCGTTTCCCGGCGTCGAGAGCGGCAACGTCGTCGAGCTGCGCGACCTCGGGCCCGAGGTGCTCGTGACGCCCGAGACCGACCCGGGCTACACCGACGCGTGGTCCGCCGACGGCTTTCGCGCGGGCGCTGCGCGTTCGAAGACGGCGATCAAGGCGTACCTCCTCGACCAGAAGAAGCAGGCGGGCATCGGCAACATGTACGCGTGCGAGTGCCTCTACCACGCGCGCATCGCGCCGGACCGCCCGGCGAGCAGCCTCTCGGGCGACGAGGTGGTGCGCCTCCACGGCGCGCTCCACGACGTGCTTCGCCGCGCGATCGACACCGACCTCGACTACGACCAGGTGCTCGCGGTGTACCGCCGCGCGAGCGACCCCGACGGCAACGCCGTCGCGGTGTCGGAGGTCGGCGGGCGCGACACGTTCTGGGTGCCGTCGCTGCAGAAATAGCTTGCCGGTAAGCCTCTTCGCGCTGTTAGCCTCCGCGAGAATGGGAGGATCTACACCGCGATGATCAATGAACAGGTCGAACTCGACGACGGGCGCATCGAGCTCCGCTCCGACGTAAAGCTCGAGGGATCGAGCCTCTACAACGAAGACCTCGCGCCCACGCGCGTCGCCGACCGCAACTGGACGACCTACAACTTCGCGGCGCTGTGGATCAGCATGGCGCACTGCATCCCCACGTACATGCTCGCCGCGGGGCTCATCGCCAGCGGCCTCAGCTGGATGCAGTCGCTCTTCACCATTCTGGTGGGCAACCTCATCGTCCTCATTCCCATTCTGCTCAACTCGCACCCGGGCACGCGCTTCGGCATCCCCTTTCCGGTGTTTGCGCGCGCGGCCTACGGCACCTGGGGCTCCAACGTGCCGGCCCTCATGCGCGCCATCGTCGCGTGCGGCTGGTTTGGCATTCAGTGTTGGATCGGCGGCAAGGCCCTGCACACCTTTATGCTCTCCATGTGGCCCGGCTGGGAGGGCGTTCTGGGCGCCCACGTGGGAGGGCACGCGCCCACCATGTGGCTCTCGTTCATGGCCTTCTGGGCAATGAACATCTGGATCATCTTTCGCGGAATGGACCTTCTGCGAAAGGTCGAGAACATCGCCGCCCCCTACGTGCTCGTGATGACGGGCGTGCTCGTGTACTGGGCCATCGACCACGCCCACGGGCTCGGCCCCATCCTCGAGCGCAACAGCCATTTTCACGGCCACGGGAGCTTCTGGTCGGTGTTCATCCCGTCGCTCACGGGCATGATCGGCTTCTGGGCCACGCTCTCGCTCAACATGCCCGACTTCACCCGCTATGGGCGCTCGCAGCGCGAGCAGGTGGTCGGCCAGGTGGTGGCGCTCCCCACCACGATGACGCTCTTCGCCGCCATGGGTGTGATCATCACCAGCGCAACGCAGGTGATCTACGGCGAGGCCATCTGGGACCCGATGGACCTCGCGCTGCGCTTCACCAACCGCTGGATGGTGGCCCTCGCGATGTTCACCGTGGTCATCGCCACGCTGGCCGTGAACATCGCCGCCAACGTGGTCTCTCCCGCCAACGATTTCGCCAACGCGTTCCCGAAGTGGATCACCTTCCGGCGAGGCGGTTTGATCACCGGCCTCGTGGGCATCGCCATGTGCCCGTGGAAGCTCCTCGCCGACCCGTCGGGGTACATCTTCACGTGGCTCGTGGGCTACTCGGGCGGCCTCGGCTCCATCGCGGGCGTGCTCATCGCCGACTACTGGATCATCAAGAAGAAGCGCCTCGACCTCGCCGACCTCTACCGCACCGACGGGCGCTACGCGTACGGCGTGGCCGACGGCGATCGCTTCAAGGGCAACGGCATCAACGGCGTGGCCGTGGGCGCCACACTCGCGGGCTGCGCGCTCGCGTGGGTGGGCGCGTTCGTGCCCGCGCTCAAGCCCCTCTACGACCAGGCGTGGTTCGTAGGGGCCTTCAGCGCCGGGGGATTGTACGTGCTGGGGATGCGGGTGACGGGCGATCGCGCGGCGCTGCCGGCGACGTAGCGATCACTGCGCCGTGAAGCGCAGAGTCATGGGCGTGGCGGTCGGAGAGAACGTGTTGTCGCTCTCACCGTCGGCCACGCGGTTGGCGTCGTGGCCCGACTCCCACGGGAGGTTGATCTTCATGCTCGTGAGAATCTGCAGGTAGTTGCGAAACTGCCCGTCGAGAAAGCCCACGGCGAAGCGCGCGCTCGATTCGCCCGACCCTTCGAGGTACACGGGCAGGCCGTTGGTCACGGTGTCGAGGTTGCGCGTGCCGCCGGGGTGCATGTCGAAGAAGGTGTTGTAGTAGTTGAACGACACGCAGCTGTTCACCATGAGCACCTGGTACTGGTTGGGGAAGCTCGCGGCGCTGTAGTTGCGCGCGTCGAGGGGCCCCGAGCCCAGGTGCGAGTGGCCCGTGTACTGGAACACGTCGGCGTCGCGGAGCGCGGCGGTGT
>CAISKJ010001279.1 GCA_903885885.1 uncultured delta proteobacterium | reverse complement strand
CGCGCGGGCCCTCACCCCGTCCCTCTCCCACGCGGAGCGCGGGAGAGGGTGCCTCAGCGCGCTGCATGCCCTCACCCCGTCCCTCTCCCGCGAGGGCGCGGGAGAGGGTGCCGAGATCCTTCGCACAGACCCGCGCTGCGTATTCGGACGGGAAGCGTCGCGACTCGGGGAGCCCGTTCTCGACGCAAGATCCAACAACGCCCGCAGCCTCTCGCGCTCGCGGCTCCCTCTCCCGCGCCCTCGCGGGAGAGGGCCGGGGTGAGGGCTACCGCGGCGGGCTGATCGCGTCGACCAGCGACGGGCGGCGGGTGACCCCCAGCCGCTCGTCGTCGATGTGCAGCGCGTGCTGCACGAGCCGCACGAGCGCGTACACCGACCCCAGCAGGATCAACGGCAGCGCGAGAAAGATCACCGGCCGCGTGCCCATCGCGAAGACGGCCCAGTCGTAGGTGCCGTGCACGAACACCGCCGCGAGGAGACCCAGAATCGCCCACGCCGCGGGGCGCGGGATGAACGCGGGCAAGAGGTCGGGGATGTCGTCGTAGGCGTCGGCCGCGGGGCTCCACGCGTGGAAGCGCGCGCGGCCGAGGAAGTACCCCATGATGCCCGACGAGACCGCGTGCATGGGCACCGCGGTGATGGCGCGCACGACGCCCAGCACGATGCCCTCGAGGCTGCCCGCGGTGGTGTGGCCGCTGCAAAGCGGCGCTACGCCGGGCACGGCGCAGAAGAGCGAGGCGAAGCGCGCGTCGACGTAGATGAGGTTCTCGAGGAGGCCGAAGCCCAGCGAGGCGGCCGAGGTGTACACGATGCCGTCCATCACCTCGTCGAAGCGGCGGCGCCAGGGCCAGAGGAACACCACGGCCATCTTGGCGGCCTCTTCGGTGAGGGCGGCCACGAGGTAGGCGTCGAGGAAGCGCCCGCCGAGGAGCGCCCACGGGCCCAGCAGGCGCTTCTCGGCCACCTCGATGGCGGCCGCGGGCACGCACACGAGAAACCCCAGGGTCATCGTGGCGAGCACCTCGCGCTTGGGCTCGGGGCGCGCGGCGTCGGCGTAGCGGAAGATGAGCACCAGCACCAGCACGGGCGCGATGGCGACGACCAGTCCGGCCGCCTCGATGGCCAGCGTGGGGCTCACCCGCGGCACCGTAGCTGCGGGGCCAGAGCGACACAATGACAACCCGCGGAGGATGCACTACAACCCCCGCCCCTC
This sequence comes from uncultured delta proteobacterium, assembly GCA_903885885.1. Classification (GTDB taxonomy): domain Bacteria; phylum Myxococcota_A; class Polyangia; order Polyangiales; genus CAISKJ01. Next base: position 3,319 of record CAISKJ010001279.1, on the reverse strand, counting down.
AATGAACGACCCTCGCAGCGAAGCACCGAAGCCCGCCGACCCCGAGATGAACCGCATCGTGGCCGACGAGGAGAAGACCCTCGCGCGCGTGATGGAGAAGGCCCGCGAGAGCCGCGCCGTCACCTCGCGCAAGGACTACGACGCCGAGCTCCTCGAGCTGCGCGACGCGATCGGCGAGGCGCGCCTCGAAGACCAGCCCGCCCTGCTCGCGGAGATGGAGCGCCTGCGCAACGTGGCCTCGCGCCGCGCCGAGGTGACCGTCGGCGCCGTGAACGCGTCGTCGCCCTACTTCGGGCACATGAAGCTCAAAGAAGACGGCCGCGTGCGCGACGTGCTCATCGGCAACAACACGTACGTCGACACCGACAGCGGCGTGCGCGTGGTCGACTGGCGCGACGCCCCCGTGTCGAAGATCTATTACCGCTACGCCGAGGGCGAGGAGTACGAAGAAGAGATCGGCGGGCGCACCCTCGAGGGCACCATGGTGATGCGCCGCGCGGTGGTGATTCGCGAGGGCACGCTGCGCCGCGTGGTGGCCTCGCAGGGCACCTTCTTTCGCACCAAAGAGGGCTGGCAGCGCGGCGCCGACGTGACCGCCAAGCTCGAGGGCGGCCAGCTGAGCGCGGTGCGTCCCCCGACGGACGACGAGCGGCGCGCGGCGCGCAACGCCCGCGGTCGCCTCGGGGCCGGCGTCGACGGGCGCGAAGACAAGCACCTGCCCGAGATTCCCGCGCTCATCGACCCGCGGCAGTTCGAACTGATTACCAAGCCCCACGCGGGCATCGTGGTGATTCAGGGCGGCGCCGGCAGCGGCAAGACCACCATCGGCCTGCATCGCATGGCGTGGCTGGCCTTCAACACCCCGAAGCGCTTCTCGCCCGATCGCATGATGATCGTGGTGTTCAACCGCGCGCTGGCCTCGTACATCGTGCGCGTGCTGCCCGCGCTGGGCGTCGAGGGCGTGCACGTGGCCACCTTCTCGGAGTGGATCGCGAAGACGCGCCAGCGGCACCTGCCGCGCGCGCCGGAGCAGTACGCCGAGCTCACGCCGGTGGTCGTCGCGCGGCTCAAGAAGCACCCGCTCATGCTGCGGCTCATCGACGAGCGCATCGAGCGCGAGGAGGCCGCGGCGCGCGCCGAGCTCAGCGCCATCGCGGCGCGCGTGGGCATCGGCGAGGCCTTTGAGAAGGCGTGGAAGTCGCTCGGCACCGAGGGCCTGTCGCGCAAGGTGTCGGCCATCATGCAGTGGCTCCGCGGCGAGCGCGAGATGGGCGGCGTGCGGGGCAACACGCTCGGCAAGCGCGTGGAGCTCGAGCTGCAGAAGCCCCTCGACCGGTGGATGCGCCGCGCCCGCGACGTGGTGTGGGACTGGGCCGAGCTCGTGACCGACGCGCGGCTCATCCGCGACGCGGTGGCGCGCTTCGCGCCGGGGGCCTTCAGCGACAACGAGATCAACGCCGCCGTGCGTTGGTCGAGCGACCACATCGCGAAGTGGGTGAACACCGAGCGCGACGCCGACGACGAGGAGAACGAGGGCCGCGCCGAGCGCCGCGCCGACCGCGAGGAGCGCAAGAAGACCAAGGGGCGCGACCGCACCGGCGACGAGGGCATCGAGCGCGAGGAGATCGAGATCGGCGCCGCGATGGACGAGGCGCGCGAGAGCCACCGCACGTGGGCCCACGGCCACGATGACGGCGAGGAGCGCGGCGGCCGCCTCGACGACGGCGACGGCCGCGCGACGGGCGCCGACGGCGTCGTCGAAGACCAGGAGGAGCCCACCCTCGACGTGGAGGACGACGCCCTCCTCGTGCGGCTCTACCAGCGCAAGCGCGGCGGGCTCCGCGGGCCCAACAAGCAGCCCCTGCGCTACGAGCACCTCTTCATCGACGAGGCGCAAGACCTCTCGCCCGTCGAGCTCTCGGTGCTCATGGACACCACCTCCGACGACCGCTGCGTCACCCTCGCGGGCGACACCTCGCAGCGGCTCCTCATGGACAACGGCTTCACCGACTGGCGCGGCGTGCTCAAAGACCTCGGCCTCGCGGGCGTCGAGGTCGAGCCCCTGCGCATCGGGTACCGCTCCACCCTCGAGGTGCTCGCCTTCGCGCGCGCCGTGCTCGGCCCCCTCGCCGAGGCCGAGGCCCCCCTCGCCACGCGCCACGGCGCCCCCGTGGAGTTTCACGGCTTCAACGACATCGGCGCCGCCGTGGCCTTCCTGGGCGAGGCCCTGCGCGACCTCGCGCTCAACGAGCCGCGCGCCAACGTGGCCGTCATCGCGCGCGACCCCGAGCGCGCCGAGGTCTACTACCAGGGCCTCCTGCGCGCCGAGATCCCGCGCCTCGCGCGCGTCGCCGATCAAGACTTCTCGTTTCGCCCGGGCGTCGAGGTCACCGACATTCGCCAGGTGAAGGGCCTCGAGTTCGACTACGTGATCCTCGTCGACGTGACCGTGTCGCAGTACCCCGTCGACGACGAGTCGCGGCACCTCCTGCACATCGGCGCCACCCGCGCGGCGCACCAGCTCTGGGTCGTGGCGACGGGCGTGCCCTCGCCGCTCCTCCCCGCTTACATGTTCGACGAGTCGTACTGAAATATCGTCGCTGAAGGCGTTACAGGGGCGCAACGCGCTTGCGACGGCCTCTCGATTTGCCATTCGACCCGCCTCGTTGTGCCACGAACGAGTGCCCTGCAACGCAACGGAGCGCGTCTCGCCATGAAGCTTCTGTCTCCCCTCACGCGAGTTCACTGCGGCCTCGCCTTCGCGGCCACGATCTCTCTCGGCAGCAGCGCGGTCGCGCAGCCCGCCCACCCCGCGCAGCCCGCCGCGCCTTCGGCGACTGCCCCCGCTGCGACGGCGGTGACGCCCGCTGCGGCCGTCGCCGCGCAGCCCGCTTCGGCCGTGCTGCGCCTCGCGGCCTCGACGGGCCTCAACGGACAGTTCGCGACGCTCCTGTGCGGTGACACGCCGCCGCCCGCGCAGGTGACCTCGCTCGCGGCCGACTTCGCGGGCGAGCCCGACGCCCTCGCGCTCGACGCGGGCGACTTCGTGGGCGCCTCGGCCACGGCGCGCTTCGCCATCTCGCACGACGCCGCGGCCGTGGCGAGCGCCGCAGCTGCGATGAACCTCCGCGCGATGGCCCTCGTGCGGCTGGGGCGCAAAGCCGAGGCGACGGAATCCGTCGAATACGCCCTGCACCGCGCGCCGGAGGATGCGTTTTCACACGCCAACCAGGGCTGGAATTTTCTCCACCGCAACGATCCGAAAAAAGCGCAGGCGCACTTCCGCGAGGCCCTGCGGCTCGACCCCTCGCTCGAATAT
>CAISKJ010001278.1 GCA_903885885.1 uncultured delta proteobacterium | reverse complement strand
GTCGGCGTCGCCGTGGGCGGCGAGCATCAGCGCGCGCACGGCCACGAGCACCTTTCGGTACTCCTCGGCCTGCGCGCCGTAGAGGAGCGGCGAGCTCAGCGCGAGGGCCTCGGTGGAGCGCGCCACGGCCCCGGCCATGTCGCCGCGCGCGAAGAGCACCCCGGCCCGTTGCGTGAGCGTCGCCATGCCGAGGAGGCCCGTCCGCTGCGCCGGGGGCACCGCGTCGAGCAGCGCGAGGGCCTCGTCGTAGCGGCCCTGCGCGATGAGCCGCTGCGCCGCGCTGGTGAGCGCCACCACGACGCCGAAGCGCCGCCGCCGCTCGCTCGTCATCACGATCATCGCGCCGAGGAGGGTGATCACCGCGCCGGGGATCACCAGCCTGGTGAGCGCCGCGGCCGCGACGCCGAGGATGACGTAGAGCGCGCCGAGCAGGGGCAACCATCGGCTCGGGCCACGGGGCGAAGCGGGGAGCGCAGGGGGAGGGGCCATCGGAGGGGCGACCAGACTAGAACGCCGCGGTGCTGTTCACCACACGCGGTGCGCGCCGACACCGCGGGTGGTGAACCTACGAGATCGCGTGCGCCGAAGGGTCGAGCGCCGCGCCCACGCCCTCGACGCGGCCGAGGAGCTCGCTCACGAGCTCGGCGAGGTTCTCGCCCGGCGCGCCCTCGGCGAAGCGCAGCACGGTGACCTGCATGCGGAGCCGCGCGCACAGGCCCAGGAGCTCGTCGCGCTCCCGCGCCGCGCGCTCGCGCAGGGCCGCGAGGCGTCGCGCGCCGTCGACGGCCGCGGTGGCCGACTCGACGCCCGCGCGGTCGCTCTCGCGGAGCTTTCGCTCGGCGCGCGCGAGGTCGAACTCTTCGCCCGCGAGCACCTCGTCGAGCTCCTGCACCTTGGCGTCGAGGCGCTCGAGGTGATCGGTGAGCGACGCGAGCTGCGCGTGCGTGGGGAGCAGCGAGGCGAGCGCCCCCGGCGTCATGCGCGCCTGCGCGGCGTCGATGGCCTCGACGAGGAGCGCCCGCTCGCGCGCGATGCGCGGCGAGGTGGCGCGGCGCGACGGAGCCGCCGTGCGCGACACGGGCTGCGCGGGGCCGAGGAGCACGGGCACATACAACGGCCAAAGGGTGAAGGTGAGCAGCGTGTCGGCGAGGGTGCCGGCCGTCGAGGCGGCGCGGCGCGCGCGCAGGGCCCACGCGCACCCGACGCCCACGACGAGGTAGGCCACGGCGAGGTCGATCAGTCGCATGACGCGCCCTTGCAGCCTGCCTCGCGCGCCGCGCGCTCGGTGCGGCCCGAGTAGAGAATCGCCGAGCGCGCCGTGGTGCCGAGGGCCTGGAGAAAATCGCCCTCGAGGGAGCGCACGAAGGGGGTGCTCTCGGTGCGCGGGCGCACCACGTAGGGGCGCATGATCCACGAGGTCTGCGCGCCCACCACGGCGAATACGGCGACGAAGGCGAGGCCCACGCGGGTGCCCGCGCCCCCGGCGCGCGCGAGGCCCTTGAAGAGCAATCGCCCCGCGGCCACGCCCGCGAAGGCGCACACGGCCACGACGGAGAGAATCACCCGGTGGTAGCCGAGCTCCCAGCCCTCCATGAGCCACACGAAGGGCGCGAGGCCCACGAGCACGAGGGCGAAGCGCGCGCACGAGCCGAGGGCGAGGGCGATCACCGAGCGCGACCCCAGCGGGAGCCGCGCGGCGCGCGCGAGGGCCACGAACGCGGGCGCGCACACCACCAGGGTGACCAGCAGAATGAGGGGCACCTTCACCGCGCAGTAGAGCACCTGGAGGCCTCCGCGGTGGGCGCCCACGATGGCACCGAAGAGGCCCGCGCCCACGGAGACGGCCCCCACGAGCACGCGGGTGAGCGAGGCCATGGCGGCGTTGGCGTCGCGCGACGACTCGGCGCCGTCGAGCCCGGTGAGAAACCCGTCGGGGTCGCGCAGCAGGAGCTCGAGGCGCGCGATGGCGCCGCGGGGAAGGTCGGAGATCACCGTCTCCGAAGGCCTCTCGGTGAGCACCTCGGCGAGGGCGGGGACGGGCGGAAACACGGCGGCGGCTTCGGCGGTCATGGCGGTGTACCTCAGCGGGTCGGAAGGTGGTGCGAGAGCGCGAGCGCGAGGCGCACGCCGAGGGCGAGGGCGAAGAGCGTCCAGAGGGAGGCCGCGGCGAAGCGCTGCGCGAGGGCGCGCTTCGACACCGTGCGCACCGCGGTGAGCCCGACGGCCAGCACGGTGACGAGGAGCAGCCCCCAGGCGCTCCCGGTGTGCAGCGTGGCCGAGAAGTACGCCGCCGGGGCGCTCAGCCCGAGGAGCACCACGCCCGTGTCGCCGAGCACCGACGACACCTCGCCGACGATCTCTTCGGCGGTGGCGCGCGCGCCCGCGTAGGTGCTCGCGAGGTAGAGCGGCGGCGTCGCGAGGAGGGCGCCCCCCACGAAGAGGGAGGGGCCCATCCAGGCGCCGTGGAGCATGGCGGCGGCGCCGTGGCCGAGGCCCGCG
>CAISKJ010001277.1 GCA_903885885.1 uncultured delta proteobacterium | reverse complement strand
CGTTGCCGGGCCAGCCGTAGGCCATGAGCCGCGCGGCGCACGCGGGCGCGAGGCTGTGCACGGGCTTGTTGGCGCGCGCCGCGAAGCGCTCGAGGAAGTGCTGCGCGAGCAGGAGCACGTCGCCCCCGCGCGACCGCAGCGGAGGGAGCGCGAGGTGAATCACATCGAGTCGGTAGTAGAGGTCTTCACGAAAGCGGCGCTCGTCGATGGCCTCCTGGAGGTCGCGGTTGGTGGCCGCGATGACCCGCGCGTCGAAGGGCACCTCGGCGTCGCCGCCGACGGGGCGCACGGTGCGCTCTTGCAGCGCCCGCAGGAGCTTGGGCTGCAGCGCGAGGGGCATCTCGCCGATCTCGTCGAGGAAGACCGTGCCCCCCTCGGCCTGCGCGAAGAGCCCCTTGCGCGCGCTGCGCGCGTCGGTGAAGGCCCCCTTCGCGTGGCCGAAGAGCTCGCTCTCGAGGAGCGCCTCGGGCATCGCGGCGCAGTTGATGGCCACGAAGGGGCCCTTCGCGCGCGGCGAGTTGGCGTGAATGGCGCGCGCCACGACCTCCTTGCCCGTGCCGCTCTCGCCCGTGAGGAGCACCGTCGCGTCGCTGTCGCGCACGCGGTCGATCATCGCGCGCACGCCCGCCATCGCGGGGCTGTCGCCCACGAGCCCGTCGGCGCGCTTCGACGACTCGACGGCGCCGCGCAGGCGCCGCACCTCGTCGCCGAGGGCGCGAAACTCCGCGGCCCGGGTCACGGCGAGCACGAGCGCCTGGTTCTCGATGGGCTTGGTGATGAAGTCGTACGCGCCCGCGCGAATGGCCCCCACGGCGGCCTCCAGGCTGCCGAAGCCGGTCATCACGATGACGGGCACGCCCGGTCGGTTGGCGCGGATGCGCGCGCAGAGGTCGAGCCCGTCGAGGCCGCGCATGCGCACGTCGGTGAGCACCACGTCGAAGTCGCCCCCGTCGAGCGCGACGAGGGCCTCGGCGCCGCCGTAGGCCTGCGCCGTCGTGAAGCGCGCCTTGCGGAGCACCGCGGCCAGCGTGTCGGCGAGGCCCGCTTCGTCGTCGACGATGAGTACGCGCGGTGCCATGACAGCTCTCCCCTCTTATTCCTGCGCCGCGGGGATAAACAGGGTGAAGCGGCTCCCCCGGGGCGCGCGCGGCGCGTGGGCGATCCACCCGCCGTGGTCGCGCGCGATCGCATACGAAATCGAGAGCCCGAGGCCCGTGCCCGCGCCGACGTCCTTGGTGGTGAAGAAGGGTTCGAAGACCCGCGCGCTGTTCTCGGGCGCGATGCCGACGCCCTCGTCGTCGACGGCGACGAAGCACCATCGGCGCCGGGCGCCGCCCACATCCGCGGGAGGGGCGAGGTCGACCGCGCCGACCTCGAGGCGCAGCGCGCCGCCGTCGGGCATCGCCTGGATCGCGTTCATCACGAGGTTCATCAGCACCTGCTGAATCTGGTCGGCGTCGAAGAGGGCGCGCTGCTCGCCCGCGAGGCGCACGTCGACGGCGACGCCCGACTGGCGCGCCGTGGCGCGCATCATCGAGGCGCAGCGCTCGACGGTGGCGGCGAGGTCGCCGGGCGCCTTCTCCGCGCGCTTGTGCCGGGCGAAGTCGAGGAGCTGCCGGATCATGCGGGTCATGCGGCGCGTCTGCTCGGCGATCACGGTCGCGCCCTCGACCACCTCGTCGCGCGTGGCGTCGCCGTCGGCGAGGAGCCCGGCGCGCGCGAGCACCACGTTGAGGGGCGTACCGAGCTCGTGGGCGAGGCCCGACGCGAGGAGGCCGACGGTGCGCAGTCGATCGGCGTGGCGGAGCTGCTCCTGCGTCTCGAGGTTGGCGCGGTGCTGGGCCTCGACGGTGTCGCGCGCGGTCGCGAGGCGCTCGCACATCGCGTTGAGCTCCGCGGCCAGCTCGCCGAGCTCGTCGTCGCGCTCGAGGCGCAGCGGGCCGCCGAGGTCGCCGGCCCCTACGCGGCGCGCCTTCTCGCGCAGCGCGAGGATGGGCCGCCCGATGACGCGCTGCCCGAACACCGCGATGAGGCCCGTGACGAAGGCCGTGGTGATGAGCGAGATCACCATGTTGCGCGCCACGCTGACCCGAAAGTAGCGCCACTGGGGGCGCATCGACTCGCTCACGACGAGCGCGCGACGCACGCCGTCGGGGGCGCGCAGGGGGTAGCAGCTCACGAAGCGCGCGTCGTCGACGAAGGCGCGATCGCCCTCGCCCGCGAGGCACGGCCCCGTGTCGCGGACGCGCAGGTCGACCTCGGCGAAGGCCGCGTCGGCGTCGCGCACCATCGCGTCGGCCGCGGCGACGCCCTTCATGCGATACACGTCGAGCCATGCGGAGCGCAGGGTGCGGCCGACGAAGTCGTGGTCGCGCCGCGTGTCGTCGGCCATGGTGCGCTCCTCGCGCATCACGCGGAACGCGCCGTTCACCACGCCGACGAGCAGCGTCGTGGCGATCACCCCCTGCATCAGCTGACGCGTGACCCTCATCGTGGCCGCGGGCGCTGCGACGTTCATACCGTGGCTTCTACCCGAAGCGCCGCCCGCGGGTGAGCGCGCGGCGAGCGTAGCGAAATTCCCCAGTGGCGCCTTCTGGGACACGACGGCCCGTACGGCGCGCCCCGCGAGGCCGCCGCGGACTACGCCGCCCGCACGATGAGCTGCTCGTCGTTGTGCCGCGGGCTCCCCGCGCGACGGTCGACGGGCCACACCGCGAGCGCCTCGTCGGGGCACGCGCGCAGCAGCATGGGGAGGCTGGCGACCTCCGTGTCGCGCGCGAGCCAGCGCACCAGCGCGTCGCCGGTGAGCACCACGGGCATGCGGTCGTGCACCTGGGCGGCCATCGCGTTGGGCGCGGTCGTCACGATGGTCGTGGTGCGCAGCTCGTCGCCGGTCTCGGGGTTCTTCCACGACTCCCACAGCCCCGCGAGCGCGATCACCTCGCCGCGCGGGTCGTGGAACCACCAGGGCGTCTTCGCCGCGCCGTCGGTCTTCCACTCGTACCAGCCCGTCACGAGCACCGCGCAGCGCCGCTTCTTGAACGCGTCACGGAACGCGGGCCGCTCGGCGATCGTCTCGGCGCGCGCGTTGATGCACTGCGCGGCGATCTTCGTGTCCTTCGACCAGCGGGGCACGAGCCCCCACTTCATCGGGCGCAGCACGCGCGCGCCGTCGCGCACGCCCATCACGGGGATCGATTGCGTGGGCGCGATGTTGTAGCTCGGCGTCCACGGCTCGCCGTCGCTCGTGTCGATGCCCAAGCGCTCCATCATGTGTTTGAGCTCTGCGTGATTCGTCGCGCGTCCGCACATGGATCGAATCGTTGCAGGCCGCCGCGCTCCCACGCGAGAACGCGGCGCGCTTCTCGGAGCCCTCGCCGGAGCTCTCGCACGCACCGCGTCGCACCCGCGCGCTCCGGTCCCCACGCGCCCCCGCGGGCCGTGTTAGGGAGCGT
>CAISKJ010001276.1 GCA_903885885.1 uncultured delta proteobacterium | reverse complement strand
TCATCTGGTCGAAGAGGCGACGGCTCCCGATGGCCAGCTTCACGAACGAGTGCGTGGCCACCGTGGGGTTCTTGCAGCAGAGGAGGCCGGCGCGGTCGCACGTCACCTCGGCGGCGCGCGCCCAGCTCTGCAGCGCCAGCGTAGCGGGCATGAGAAAGGGCGCGAGCACCAGGCCCGCCGCCGCCACCTGCAGGATCATCCGGAGCATGTGCAGCGTCGTGAGGTACACGACGTGGTTGTTCTGAATGTGCCCGCACTCGTGGCCGATGACGAAGCGCAGCTCCTCGTCACTGAGGGCGTCGACGGTGGCCGCGTGCACCATGATGAACGCGTCGCTGTCGACCCCGTAGGTGGCCGCGTTGATCGAGCCGATGTTGGGCACGATGTAGACCTGCGGCGCCGCGATGCCCAGCGTCTGCGCGCACTCGCGCGTGATGCGATGGATGCGCGGAAACTGCTGCGGCCCGACCTTGACGGCGTTGCCGAGGAGGTCGTTGGTGAGAAACTCCTTGGAGAGCTTGACGGTCTGCCCGACGGCGACCTCTACGGGCTTGAGCGTGCGCATCTTGCGGAGCACGCGCAGGTCGCCCTCGTACGCGTAGCCTTCGCCCCGCTCGCCGCTCGGGCCGTTCTTCTTGTCGTGAACGTACGACCCGAAGTCGAACTGCATCGCCATGCGAACCTCCTGGAAAGGGGCGCTTTCGCCGACCGACCGTAGCACCGCCGATCGCACCGGCGCGACCCTAAGAACTCCCACAACTCCTCGCAGACGGCTTCGCTTCCCGTGAAGGCGCTCGTTGACGAAGCCTCGCGCGGCGTAGGAGGGTGCGCCCGCGCTCATGGAACCTACCGCCCCCGCAGCCCCCTCGCGCGCCCGCACCGCGCTCGCGGTCACCCTCCTCGCGGTGCTGTATTTGTGGGTGTTTCCGTATCACACGCTCGTCAACAACCCGAACGAGAACGTGCGCGTCTTCATGACGGTGGCCATCGTCGACGACGGCACCTTCGCCCTCAACCGCATCGAGCGCGAGTGGGGCTACGTGAACGACAAGTCGGTGCGCGACACGCCGCTCACCGAGGCCATTCAACAGCGCCACATCTCTGACGACGTGCTGCGCGCGGCGGGCGTCGCCGACGACGTGCTCCTGCGCTTTCGCCTGGGGCGCCCCACGGCCGACGATCGCGCCCTGCGCGTGAACCTTCTCTACAGCTCCAAGGCACCGGGTACGAGCTACCTCGGCGTGCCCGCGTACTGGCTCCTCACGCGCCTCTCGCACCGCAGCACGCACCTGCCGCCCGTCGCGCCCGTCGTGGCCGCGCCCGCAGCCCCCGCGGGCGCTCACGCCGCCCCTGCGCGCCGCCCCGAGGTGCGCGAGCCCATCGAGCGCACGAAGGTGGTGTACTACGTCCGCCTCTTCGCCAACGTGCTCCCGGCGCTGGTGTTCGCCTGGTTCTGGTACCGCTTTCTGGGGGCGCGCACGCGCTCGCGATCCCTCGCCGACGCGGCCTTCTTCAGCACCATGGCGGGCTCGTCGCTCTTCGCCTACAGCGAGGTCTTCGCGAGCCACGCGCACAACGCCATGTGCCTCGGCGCGGCCATCATGGCCCTGTGCACCGTGCGCGAGCGCGACCTCGCCGCGCGCGCGAAGTCGCTGCCCCTCGCCGTGCACGGCGGGGTGATGTTCGTCGCGGGCCTCTTCGGCGCGGGGGCCACGCTCTTCGAATACCCCGCGGGCATCGCGACCGCCGTCGTGGCCCTGTGGATCGTCGCGAGCAACGCCGAGCGCCGCCGCTGGCTCCTCGCCGTGGCGGGCTCCGCCGTGCTCGCCGGCGCCGGGGCGTACGTGA
>CAISKJ010001275.1 GCA_903885885.1 uncultured delta proteobacterium | reverse complement strand
GCACGGGCGGCGCCTCGCTCGCGGTGGTGAACGGCGGGCTCACCGCGATGGTGCGCGTCGAGGAGCCTGCCGCGGCCAACGCGACCTCGCTCGCGCACGCCCTCGAGCTCGTGGTGCAGCAGCGCCGCGGCGACGTCCAGGAAGCGCTTCGCAACGCGCGCCAGAGCCAGCAGTTTCTTCGCCTCACGCTCGGGTCGGCGGAGGGCATGACGGAGCGCTTTCGCAAGGTCGACGAGGCCGCCGCGGTGCTCGAGGCGCTCACCAACCAGGTGCAGTGCCGCGCCGAGGGCAACGACGCCGTCGTGTCGCTCGCGGCGACGCAGGCGCAGGTCACGTCGGTGCAGCAGGGCATTACGGCCTTCGCAGAGATCATGGCCGAGGCCTCACGGATGAACCCCCTCGGCGGCCTTTTCGGTGGCGGCCGACGGCAGCAAGGTGGGGCCGAGCTCAACCCGCCGGGCCTGCCGATTCTCGACAACGCGGCGCCTCCGTCTGCTCCCTCCGCTCCCTGATTCGCGCGCCGTGGGGGCACACGTAACCTCATGACAGGCCCGAGCGTCCTTGCACCCCGGGATCCTTCCGACGTGACCTCCGGTGACTCCGAGTCTGCGTCCGAGCGATCTCTCGAAGACCTGATGGCCGCCTACTGTAAGGGCGACCGTCGGGCTTTCGACGAGCTCTTCGCCCGCCTCGCGCCCAAGGTGAACATCGTGTTGCTTCGCCTCTCTCGCAGCCGTGAGCTCGCCGAAGAGCTCACGCAGGTGACTTTTCTGAAGGTTCACCGCGCGAGGGACACGTACGTTCCCGGGTCGAAGGTCTTCTCGTGGGTGATGGCGATCGCGCGCAACGTCTACATCGACGCGTATCGCAAGAACCGCGTGCTCCGCCGCCACGAGACCCTCACCGACGAGGGCGTGCTCCCCGAGCGAGGCCGTGAGAGCCAGACGCTCGACGTCAACGCCTTCGCGCAGCTCTCCGACGAAGAGCAGCAGCTCATTCAAGACACGATCGATGCGCTCCCCGCGACGCAGCGCGAGGCCCTCATTCTCTTGAAGGTTGAGGGCCTCTCGCTCAAGCAGGTCGCCGAGATCACCGGGGCCAGCGTGGCCGCCGTGAAGGTGCGCGCCTTTCGGGCCTACGAGGCCCTGCGCGCAGCGCTCGGCGTCGTGCGACGACCTACCGCAGACACTCCCACCGCACCGAAGAGGACACCGTGAGAGATTGTGACGCCATCGTCGACGCCCTTACACAAGCGTCACCCTCCGAAGCGATCGTCCGCTCTGCCGCACCTCACCTCCGCGATTGCCCCACCTGTCGCGGCCTCCTCTCCCTCGACAACGCCCTCGCTCGCTCCGCCGGCCCGGTTCGCCAGGGCGCCGCGCTCGTCGCCGCGCTCGAACGCGACATGGCGCCGGTGCGCTATCGCTCGGCGGCGCAGCGCTCGCTCATGCCCTTCGGCGCGGTGGCGGCCGTGATGCTCTCGGGCGCGACGCTGCTCGGGCGTCCGATGACCTCCACGGCTCTGCCCTGGGTCGCCTCGATCGCCATGCTCGGCCTCGCATGTGCGGGCGCGGCGATGGTGCTGCACCGCGGCCCCAGCGGGCTCGGCCCGCCACTCCGATGGCGTCGCGCGTACCTCGTGAGCGCGGGCGCACTGTTCGTGCTCTCGACCCTCGCGACCACCCGCGGCATCCCTCCCACCCTCTCCCTCACCAACCCGCTCGCAGACCACGTGGGCCTCTCGGCGGTCAACGCCGTGTCGGTCTCGCACGCCCCAACGCTCGGCCCCATGCAGAACCTCGGCGCGTGCGCGAGCACCAGCCTTGTGTTTGCCGGCGTCATCGCCCTCGCGCTGCTCGTTTCGTCGCGCCGTACCGTGCCCGTCTCCTCGGGCAGCATGGGCGCTGTCGTGGGGGCCTCCGCGGGCCTCGCCGCCGCGGCGGCGTTGCAGCTCACGTGTGCCACTCACATCGCGCATGCGCTCGCCGCGCACGGCCTCCCGATGCTCTTCGCGACGGTGCTCTGCACCTTTCTCGGACGCCGCGCGCTCGCGCCCTGAGCCTCGCGTGCGCCGCAGCCTCTTCGCCTTCGCCCTCTCGCTCGCGTGTGTACGCACGGTCTCTCCCTCACCCACCGCGAGCCCCGACGCGGCCCCGCCCGATGCACGCACCGACGCAACTGCGACAGGTCGTTCGGATGCGAACAACCTCCTGCGGCCAAGCTATACCGCCTGGTCGGAGGGCCGTGACGACGCGTGCACCGCCGAGGGGTGGTGCTGGGAGAACCCCTCGCCTGCGGGCGGTGAAATCGCCTCGATCTCGTCGAGCGCGCCCGACGATGGCTGGGCCCTTACGACGGAGGGCGTACTGCTCCACGCGACGCGCTTCGCGGTGCGCGGGCTGCGCGTTCATCCGTACGACGCGACGCGCACGGCGGGTGTCGTGTGGAGCGCGGCGCCCGACGACGTGTGGATCGCCGTGCGCGACGCGCTCCTGCATTGGAACGGCGCGGTCATGCAGCGCGTGACCTTCTACGACGGATTCAATGAGCCGACGCGCGTGTGGGGCCGCGGCCCCAACGATGTGTGGCTCGCGGGGCCACAGGGCGATGTGCTCCACTTCGACGGCGTGCAGTGGACGCGGCGCGCTCTCCCGACCACCGCCGACGTGGTGACGCTCACGGGCGGAGGCGAACGCGAGGTCTGGGCCGTCGACTCCGACGCGGTGGTGTGGCGCTGGCGCGACGACGTCTGGGTGCGCGGAGAGACCGTGGCGTTGGCCGGATGGCGGAGCCCGTGGATCGTTGCCGCGGACGACGCCTGGGCCTGCGGAGACGGCGCCGTGCGACACTGGGATGGCGTCGCGTGGCAGCGTGAGGGGGTCGACGGCGCAACTGCGTCGCCGCGATGCGCGGTGTGGTCCGACGGCGCGAGCGTGTGGTTCAGCGACGGGCTGAGCGTACGGCGCCGCAGCGACGATGGGCTGTGGTCGTACGAGGGCGACACGCGCGTCGTGACCGCCGCGGGGGGCTCGACCGCGAACGTGTGGGTCGGCCGCGGCGACGGGGTGATTCAGCGCGTCGACGAGGGACGTTGGGTGGGTGTGACGCGCACGCGCCCGCGCTTCGACGTGACGCGCGTCGCGGGCGACGACGACGCGACCCTGCGCGCGATCACCGTCGCCACGATCATGGCCTTCGATGGCGTAGCGTGGTTCGAGGCCAGCGCGCCGACCGCGTACTACGAGCTTCAGGGTGTGTGGCCGCAAGGGGAGAGCGAGTCGTGGATCGCTGGCCTCGTGCGGCGTGGCGGGCGCGACAGCGGGCGTGCGTCGCGCTGGAGTCGCGTCGACGGCGAGCGCGCGGTGCTCGATGCAGCGACGCCGTTGCGGGCGATCGCCGCGAGTGCCGACGACGACGTGTGGGCCGTGGGCGACGGGGGAGCGGCGTGGCACTTCGACGGGAGCTCCTGGGCGCGCATCGAAACGGGCGTGACCGCGAACCTCGCCGACGTGTGGGCCGCGGGACGCGACGCGGCCTGGGCGGTCGGCGGTGACGTTGCCCTGCGCTGGGACGGCAGCGCGTGGACGCGCCTCGCCCTGCCGGCATCGATCGCGCTCGCTCGCGTGCATGGGCGAAACCGCGACGACGTGTGGGCCGTGGGGCAGGCGGCGGCGCGCGCCTACGTGTTGCATTGGGATGGAGCGACGTTGCGCACCGACACCGCGGGCCTGCCGGCGGGCTACGCGGCGCGCGGCGTGTGGGCGGGCGCGAGCGGGGTGTGGATTGCGGGCACAACGCTCTTGCGCCGCGACGATCGCGTATGGAACGTCGAGCCGCTCGGGACCGAGGCGACACTGCGCGCGGTGTGGGGCACGCCCACGGGCGCGGTGCGCGCGGCTGGCTCGACGGCCTCGATCTTCGTGCGAAGAGGGCTGTAAGGGCGCTTCAGGCGGCCGGGGTGCGCGCGGTGAGCGCGACCGAGACGCCCGTGTTGACCGACACGTTGCCGCCCGTCACGAGCACCTGAAAGTGGGCGAGGTTCGAAGTGGGCGGGCCGCGGGTGACGACTCCCTGCGGGTTGAACGTGCCGCCGTGCCCCGAGCAGCACACGAGGTTGCCCGTCGTGCTGGTGCTCGCCAGGGGTGAAGCGGGGCAGGTGCTGCCCTCGAAATCGACATCGAAGCCCTCGTGCGGGCAGATGATGCTGAAGGCGTAGAAGCCCGCAGCGTCGCGCCCGACGATGAGCTTCTTGTCGGCGAGCCGCTTCCACGTGCCGACCGTGAGCTCGGCGACCGTGCCCACCACGAAGGTGCCCGAGGGCTGCGCGCTCGTACCGCACCCCGCTACGGAGCCGACGGCCCCGGCCGCGCCGGCGGCCCCCATCACACAGAGAAACTTTCGTCGTTCGAGTGCGCTCGTTTCGTCGCTCATCGCGCTGCCGCTCCTTGGGAAAAAGTCGGAGCCCATGAGGGGCTCGCTGCGGGCTGGGTACCGTACACGAATCGAGGATGCGTCACAGCACCACGCGCGCTCAGCGGCACGTGGGGAGCGTCGCGGTCGCACCGTCCCACAGGACGCCCGCGCGCAACAGCGCTGCGCGGCGGGCGCCGTCGAGGGCGCCCTGCACCGAGGCGTCGTCGCGGGCGAAGCGCTCGAGGAACGACACCGTGAGCTCGCGCAGGGCGGCGAGGCGCGTGTCGATGGGGGCGGCGCCCGCCGAGCAGGCGTTGCACGCGAAGCCGCAGCCGGGGTCGACGAAGTCCATGTGGCCGAAGTTGTTGAGCGGCCACGTCACCACCGTCGAGCCCGCGGGCGCCGCGCTCGCAAACTGCTGGTAGTTGCTCGCCGTCGGCGCGCAGGCCATGAAGCCGCAGCGCGACTGCGTGGCGCCGAAGAGGCCCAGCGGGCGCCGCAGGCCGCCCATTCGCTCGGGCGCGACGGAGGGTGTGGCGTCGGTGATGCGACCGAGGGGCGACGGGTTGTCGTCGACAGGGTCGAGCGCGAGCGCGGCGATGAATGCGCTGTCGTCGAGCAGCGCCATGATGGCGCCCTTGCCCCCGAGCGAGT
>CAISKJ010001274.1 GCA_903885885.1 uncultured delta proteobacterium | reverse complement strand
CGTGTGCAGGCGCGTGAGCACCCAATCGGCGCCGACGCCCGCCGCGCCGAAGCGCACGCCGGGGCGCGTGCCGAGGTCGAAGGTGAGCGTGCCCGTGGACGGTGCCGCGAGGGAGGGAAACTGCCATCGTCGCACCGCGTTGGCGATGCACGCGCGCGCGGACTCGACGGTGTAGCTCCCGCCGACGGCCTCGGTGGCGGTGACCGCGCCGCTCGCGCTGAGGGTGAGGCGCACCTCGACGGTGCCGCGCGCGAAGCCCGTGGCGAGGCTCTGCTCGTAGCAGTGCGCGACCTGCCCGACGTTGCGCAGCGCCACGCGGCGCAGCATCTCGGGCGCGAGGTCGCCCGCGGTGACGCGGGGCACGACGCGCACGAAGGGGACCTCGCCGTGCGGCATCCCGCTGGTGTTGAGCGAGGGCGCCACGTCGGCGCCCAGCGTGAGGAGCTCGGACTCGCTCAGCGGATCGACGGGACAGGGGTCGCAGGTCGTGCTCTGCCACGCGTACTCGGTGACCACGGCGCCGGGGGCGCGCGCCATCGTGCGGTCGAAGAGGGCGTTGTAGAAGTCGCCGAAGCGCTCGCGCACGGGCTCGCGCGCGTCGAGGTTGGTGGGCGCGTACACGTTGGGCCGGTTGGCGGCCTCGTAGCGCTGGCTGCGCCCGAGCGTGTGCACGATGAGGTCTTGTCGGCCCGGCGAGTTGAGGAGCCCGAGGCGAATGGGCAGCGAGAAGCTGTCGCTGTCGTAGTGCACGCGCAGGGGCGAGAGCAGCGCGCGGCCGTGGTCGAAGTGACAGCGTGATGCGTCGACGCGCGCGACGAAGAACTTGCTCCCGCCGCGAACGTAGGGTGCGAGAATGGGCGCGGCCCCGGGCGGGATGCGATAGCGGTTCTGCGTGAGCCACGTCTCGAGGCCCGCCGAGTCGGTGGCCGAGAGCACCACCACGTCGTACTCGCCCACGGCGAACTGGGCTTCGACGGTGACGCCGAGGCCTCCCGCGCCGCTGCCGTAGCCCTGACCGACGCCGCGGCCCATGGTGCCGATCGAGCCGAGCCCCGTGCCGCCCTCGTCGGAGTCCTGGCGACAGGGGTCTTGCTCCCAGTACTCGACGAGGCGCGGCGCCGCGAGGCGATCGACGCGGTCGAAGACCTCGCGCGGCAGCGTGCGCACGTTCTCGCGCTGCAGCACGATGGGCACGGGCACCACGAGGGCGAAGTCTTCGGGCGGGCCCTCGTAGGTGTTCTGCATCGAGAGCACGGTGCGCGAGCCGTCACGCAAGAGCACCACGGACGTGGCCCGGTTGCTCAGCGCGGCGTCGGAGCCCGCCACGTAGAAGCCGCAGAAGGCGCTCGCCGGAGGCGACGCGAGGAGGGCCGCCGCGGTGAGCGCGAGCGCGAGTCTCGAGGGGGTGTGCATGGTCCCCGACGGTACGTCGGAGAAGGGGCCGGAGAGGAGCGCGATCAGAAGCCGTAGGGCACGATCACCGACGAGAGGGGCGTGCGGTCGGCGCTCGCCTCGGTCCAACGGATGGGGCCGTTGAGGTACGAGGTGTAGAGGTCGTGGTAGCCGCCGAAGGTGCCGCCCAGCGGGCCCTGCGCGGTGCCCCAGGAGTTCTTGATGCGGAGGAACACCATCTCGCCGTACTGCTCGGCGAGGCGCATGTCGGCCGCCGAGGCCATCTGGCCCGCGGCGAGGGTGCGGTCGGGCTGGCCGGGCTGGCGCACGACGACCTCGTAGTCTTCGGTGGTCACGAGGTGGCCGCCCTGACGACCGGTGCCGCTGGCGGCGCGCAGGGTCTCGAGCTGAAACGCGCCGGTGCCGCTGCTGCGGGCGTTGAAGTCGACGAGCCACGAGACGAGCACGGGCTGCGCGGCGTTGAGGGCGCGCATCACGCGGCGCTGCGTGGCGAGGCGCGTCGACGCGGTGGTGGGGTACGACACGCTCTTCCACGCGTAGCGGCCGCCGGGGATCACGTCGGTGAGGAAGCCGTCCCAGCTCACGGGCACGCTGGTGGAGCTGCGCGCCACCGCGGTGCGAATGGGGAACGCGCTGGCCTTGCGCATCCACGCGGCGGGCGTCTGCGCGGTGGTGGCGAGCGTGTTGCGGGCGGAGATGCCGTACACGCGGCGGATCTCGGCGCGCACGCTGTCGTTGATGCGCCACGCGTCGAGGAGCACGTTGAGCACCATCTGCGGGTCGCGGCGCGCGGCGGTGGAGGCGAGGCGGCCGTCGCCGTTGAGCTCGTTGTTGATCGCCGCGAGGGCCTCCGACTGGCGCGTCGAGCGCGCGCTGGTGGCCTCTTCGGGGATGAACTCATCCTCCATCACCACGCCGCGGTCGCGGAGAATGGTCATCGCCGAGTCCCACCAGCCGCCGGTGGAGACCTCGGTGCGCATCGTGGTGGCGTTGGTGGTGACCCCCGACGAGCCGCCGGTGATCTTGCGGTGCCAGTCCCAGAAGGTGATCCACGACTCGGAGACGTTCACCGACTGGCCCGTGCGGGCGCGGTGCAGCGACTCGAGCCAGCCCGTCGACGCGTACGACCAGCAGTTGCCGATCGACTGGTTGCGCACGTCGGTGTGGCTCACGTCGGTGACGTTCTCGACGAGGTCGCTCGTGCCGTCGGCGCCCTGCTCGAGCGCGGCCTCGTCGGCGCACGACGCCGCCGAAAGACCCAGCGTGAGAAAGGTGGCGAGCCACAGCGAACGACGAAGACCCGAGATCGCTTGACGCATGGATGACACTCCGTGAAACCCCAATGAAGGGACGTGTAGGCGTTGGTGCGCCGTTTAGATACACAATGTCTCGGCCCGAGGGAACGACCCCACCCCCCCCTTGCGCACTTTTTGTCTCGCCGGGCGTGGAAACATCGGGTCAGCGCCCCGGGGTGGCGGCCCGCAGTCCGCGGCGGATCTCGTCGGCGTCGACGCGGAGGCTCGTGGGGATCTCGTCGTCGCGGTCGGGCACGGTGAGGGTGAAGCTGGTGAGGTTGTTCGAGAGCACGGCGGCGGCGTGGTCTTCGTCGACGAAGGCGACGGCGCGCACCTCGTGGCGGGGAAGCGTGGTGCCCGGCGCGTTGAGGAGGTAGGGCGCGCGGCGGGCGTGGGTGTAGAGCCAGAGGTCGTCGCCCTGGCCGATGAGCACGCGCTCGCCCGAGGGGGACACGGCCACGCCCGGGGGAACGTCTCCGCCGCGCCACGGGAGGGCCTGCGCGCGGTGCTCGCCGTGCCCGCACGCGAGGGGCAGGGTGGTCTCCCAGAGGCTCCCGCCGCGCTGAAAAACAAGGTGAATGGGCTCCGAGGGCACGCCGCCGTCGAGGGTGACGCCGCCGTGCGGGTGGATCCACAGGGGCCTCGGCGGCACCGGGTCGAGGGGCGAGGTGTGCGTCTCGCAGCCGGGCAACGGATCGTCGGAGCGGGGCACCACCACAGCGCATCGGTGGCCGTCGCGCTCGTAGCGCAAGCGGTCGTACTGGCACCCGCGGGTCATGTCGACGACGCGCACGGGGCCGAGCGCGAGGGGATCGGCCCAGGGCGCCGCGTTGCGCTCGTTGCGCCCCACGACGCGCGGGGCGCCGGCCTCGACGGCGATGGCCACCTGGCGGTGCGACCCGGCGGGAACGGTCGACTGCACCGAGAGCTGCAGCCCCCCCGTGAAGGTGGCGCCGAGGGCGGTGTCGAGCGTGCCCACCTCGGTGGCGCAGCCCGAGTACGGGTGCGCGGTGATCGCGCGCCACACGAGGGGCGCGAGCGTGGGGTCTTCGAGGGAGAAGTGCGCGGCGCGCGTCGGGGGCCGACCGGTGAAGCGCGCGCAGTGATGCACGATGGCGCCGGCGCGGCGGTCGAGGCCGAGGCCGGTGAACACGTCGATCACGTCGACGACGTCGGTCACGGCGGGCCCCTCGTCGGCGTCGAGGATGGTGCGCACGATGAGCCCCGGGCCGAACTCGGAGAACTCTACGGTGGAGACGCGCGCGTGCGGCGACGAGGCTGACGAGAGCCACACGCGTCGCGTCCCGAGGAGGCGCCCGTCGGTGGGGGCCGCGACGCCCGCGTCGGGCGCGGCGGCGGGCGCGGCGTCGCCCGAGAAGAGCGCGACGAAGCCCGCGACGAGCGAGCCGTTGGTGCCGTCACCCTGCACGTCGTCGTGCGCCGCCGTGGGGCAGGGGTGATCCGACGCGACGGCGCGACAGGGCGTGCGCCCGTGCACATACTCGATCGCTACGATGGGATCAGGTAGACCGTCATCGTCGAAGTCAGGCGGATCGTCCCAGCGTCCGAGGGTGCGCGTGTTGGCGAGGGGAACGCGCGGCAGGCGACGCCACGCGCCCGGCGTCGCGTGACGCGCAGCGGCGACGGGCGCGGGCGTGGGTGAGGGTGAGGGTGAGGGTGAGGGTGAGGGTGAGGGACGTGGAGGCGTCGGCACCGCGCGTCGCGCTTGCTCTGCGCGTTGCGCCTGTTCGGCCGCGATGCGCGCCAGCTCTGCACGTCGCGCTTGCTCTGCGGCGATGCGCGCCTGCTCTGCGCGTCGCGCTTGCTCTGCGGCGATGCGCGCCAGCTCTGCACGTCGCGCTTGCTCTGCGGCG
>CAISKJ010001273.1 GCA_903885885.1 uncultured delta proteobacterium | reverse complement strand
CGCCGCGCGGCGGCGCGTGCATGCTCGCGCTCGGGCTCGCGTGGGCCCTGCGACGCCGACGTCGGCGCTGACGCTCAGCCCTTGTCGGACTCTTCGCGCGAGACGAACCCGTCGTGGTCGGCGTCGAGCGCGCGCAGGATGCCGTCGACGAGCGGCATCACCGGCGGCGCGTGCGTCGAGCGCCGGATCGCCGCGCGCAGCTCGTCGGCCGAGACGCGCAGGTCGCGGTCGGTGTCGAGCTCCTCGAAGCGCCCGAGGCTCTGCCAGAGCGAGCGCGCGAGGGCGTCGAGGAGCACGATCTTGAGCTCGCGCCCCGAGTCGCGCGGGGGCACGCGCTCGGGGTGCTCGCGCGCGAAGCGGAGCAGCGGGGCGATGCCGTCCATGCCGTCGAAGAGCACGCGCACGGTGGCGACGAGGTAGTCGCGCGCGGGGTCGAAGGGCGCGCCCGCGATGGCCGTCACCTGGTGCGTCGCATCGACGGCGATCGCGTCGTCGACCTGCAGAAACCCCGGCGCGGCGCGCGGCACGTGCGACCGCGACGCGGCGATGGCGTCGCGCACGACGCGGCCGGGCATCGACGCGACGACCACCTCGTTGGCGAAGGGGAGCTCGGCCTCGAGGTCGCCGTAGGTGAACACGCCCTCGTAGTCGCGGTCGCCGCGAATGCCGCCGCCGTTGATGAGGCACGCCTCGACGCCGAGGGCCGCGCGCACCCCCGAGGCGAACATGTCGCCGAGCGAGGTCTGCCGCACGCGCGTGCCCTTCGACGAGAGCGTCGCGCCGGGCGCGAGGCGCAGCAGCGTGGCGTCTTGCAGGGCCTTCACCGGGCGCATGTGCGCCGCCACGAGCTCGCGCATCGCGGGGTCGTCGGCCCACGCGCGCAGGGGCTCGAGGCGCACCGACACGCGCGGGAGGTCCGCGGACCCCGCGGGAGGCGCCTCGGCGGGCCACGCGAGCTCGACCACCGCCGCGTAGGTGGCGTCGGCGCCGGCCTTCACGATCCACGACGAGCCCACCTGCTCGATGTGAACCTCGTGCTCGTGGCCACCCACAATGAGCGGAACGGGCGGTCGGCCCTGCGCGGTGGCGAGCGCGCGGTCGTCGTCGAGGCTCTGGTGCGTGAGGGCGATGGTGCACGCGCAGCCGTCGTGGGCGAGCGCCGTGGCCGCGGCGAGCACCGAGCCGTTGGCGGGGAGCACGCGCAGCCCGCCGAACGCCTCGGGGGGATAGAGCGTCGCGTCGGCGGTGACCACCCCCACGAGCCCCACGCGCACCGAGCGACCGCCGGGCGCGCGCAGCTCGAGCTCCTGCGTGGCGGGGAGCGCGGGCGCGAAGCCGGGCATGTTGGTGTTGAGCCAGGTCCCGCGAAACTCGCCCACGCGCGCCACGAGCGCGTCGAAGGGAACGTCTTGCTCGTGGTTGCCGAAGCACACATGCGTGACGGGCACGGCGTTGAGGCAATCGACCATGGCGGCGCCGCGATCGAGGCTCGACAGGAGGCTCGGAGAAATGAAATCACCCGCGAGCGTGGTGATGAGCACGTCGTCGGGCGAGGCCTCGCGCAGGTGCCGCACGAGCGTTCGCAGCCGGGGCAGGTTGTCGAGCGCGTAGACGTCGTTCACGCAGACGAGGCGAAGGGTGGGGCCGCGCATGGGCGCGCGAGTGTGCAACGCGGCCGCCGTCGCGCGCCAGCCTCGCGGTGGCGCGGCGCGCATTGGACGTGCGAGGCTCCGCGCCATGGAGCCGCACCGGTTCAGCCGCCTCGCGGGCGCGTGGCGCATCGGCGACGATTTCTTCGCGCGCGCGGGTGTCACGTCGGGCAATCCTCCGCCGCGCGGCCTCGTCGATCGCCTCGAAGACCTCGCCGCCCACGACGCGCACGTGGCCCACGTTCCCGCCGCGGTGCGCGCGTTCTTCGAAGACCCGTCGTCGCTCGAGCTCCGCGTGCGCTCTCGCTGGCAGCGCGGGTTTCGCCTCGCGTGGCGCGCGATGCGCGCGGCCATGGGCGCCATCGGGCAGCTCTACCTCCCGCTCGACGCGGCCCACGTTCGCACGCGCATGGTGGCCCTCGACGGCGCGCGCGAGGGCCGCTCCGACGCGCGCGGCGTGGTGCGCGCCTACGTCGACACGGGCGCGGTGTTTCAGGTCTTCGCGTACGGCGTCGCGCGGGTGGCGGCGACGCCCCTCATGAGCGTCGCGATCCCGCTGCCGGGCGGTCACCTCGCGGGCCTCCTGCGCCTCGAGGCCGGGCCCTCGTCGGTGACGCTCACGTCGCGTCGGGCGTCCCCCGCCGACGCGACGGGCGTGTGGTTCGTCACGCGCTGGTTCTCCCTGCGCCTGCCCCTCGAAGAGACGCTGCGCTTCTGGAGCGCGACCTCGCCCGATGCCCCCGCCGACGCGCGGGAGTGGCCCGACGCGACGCTGATCGCGCGCCACGAGCAGTGCCTCTTCGGCGTGTTGGTGGTCGCGCACGCGTACCTGTTTCGCCCGCTGCGTTAGCCCTTCGCGCGAGGGCGACAACGCGCGACCCTCGACACGCGCGAGGGCGAATCGGTATGGTGCGCGCGCCAATGAAAGACACCGATTGCCTCGTGGTCGGAGCCGGGGTCGCGGGCCTCACGACGGCCTTCGAACTGAAGAAGCGCGGGCTCGACGTGCAGGTGCTCGAGGCCCGCGATCGCGTGGGCGGTCGCACGTGGAGCGGCACCCTCGACGGCGCCGAGGTCGACTGGGGCGGCGAGTGGATCGGCAACGGGCAGCCGCGTGTGTACAAGCTCATCAAGGAGCTCGGCCTGCGCACCTTCGCCACCTACGACCACGGCGACAAGGTGCTCGAGGTGCGAGGCAAGACCTCGACGTACAAGGGCACCATTCCGTGGATGGCGCCGTGGAAGCTCATTCAAATTCAGGCGGGCATCTGGTGGATCGACGCGCTCGCGCGCAACCTCTCGAAAGAGGAGCCCTGGGCCCACGCGCGCGCCGCGGGGTGGGACGCGACCACCCTCGACGCCATGCGCCGCGGGGTCATGTGGAGCGCCGACGCGCGCGGCGTGATGGACGCCGCGATGCGCACCATCTTCGGCGCCGAGTCGGGCGAGCTCTCGCTCCTGCACGCGCTCGCCTACGTTCGCTCGGCGGGGAGCCTCAACAACCTCATCGCCACGGAGGGCGGCTTTCAGCACGATCGCATCGCGGGCGGCGCGCAGGCCATCAGCCTCGCCATGGCCGCCTCCATCGGCCACGACCGCGTTCACCTCGCGCGGCCCGTGGCGCGCATCGCCCACGACGCGACGGGCGTCACCGTGCACGACGCCACGGGCGAAGCGTGGCGCGCGCGGCGCGTCGTGGTGGCGGTGCCCATCGCGCTCGGTGCGCGCATCGCGTTCGAACCGGCGCTCCCCGCGCTGCGCACGCAGCTCATGGAGCGCGCGTACATGGGCGCCGCGGTGAAGTGCTTCGCGCGCTACGAGAAGCCCTTCTGGCGTGAGAAGGGGCTCTCCGGCGAGGCCGCGAGCGCCGACGGCCTCGTGTCGGTGACCTTCGATCAGTGCGGCGAAGACGGGGCGACGCCGTGCCTGCTGGCCTTCATCGGCGGCAAGTCGGCGCGCACGTGGCACCAGCGCGACCCCGCGGCGCGCAAGCAGCTCGTGCTCGATCACCTCACGCGCTACTTCGGCCCCGAGGCGCAGAAGCCCATCGCGTACGGCGAGGCCGACTGGTGCACGCAGCCGTGGAGCGGCGGCGGGCCCATCGCGATCTTTCCGACGGGCACGCTCTCGACGCACGGGTCGGCGATGCGCGAACCCATCGGGCGCATCCACTGGGCGGGCACCGAGACCGCGCGCGACTGCATGGGCTTCATCGAGGGCGCCGTCGAGTCGGGGCTGCGCGCGGCCGAAGAGGTCGCCGCGGGGTAGCGCGGGCTCGCCGAAAGCGCGTGCGTTGTCACACTTCGCGGGCTTCGCGCGATGTACACCCCAATGGCGCGCGCGATGAACGACGACTGGACCTCCGCGACCTTTCGCTCAGCCCTCGTGGCCATGGTGCGACGGCGCGTGCCCGACGGCGACGTCGACGACGTGGTGCAGGCCGCGCTCACCGAGGCCGTCGCCACGCGCGACCGGCCCGCCGACCCCGATGGGGCGCGCCGCTGGATCTGGGGCGTCGCCCGCAACAAGATCGCCGACTACCACCGCCGCGCGCGCCGCGAGACCTTCGACGTGCCCGAGCTCGCGACGCCCGCCGCGCACGACGCCGAGCGCGACCTCTTGCGCTGGGCGGTGGGTGAGCTCCCCGCAGGCGCCGACGCGCAGCAGACCCTCGCGTGGCTCCTGCGCGAGGCCGACGGTGAGCGCCTCGAAGAGATCGCCGCCGAGGAGCGCCTCCCCGCCCCGCAGGTGCGCCAGCGCGTGAGCCGCCTCCGCAAGCTGTTTCGCGCGCGCTGGGCGCAGATCGTGGCCGCGGGTCTGGTGGCGCTGGCGCTGTGGCTCGCGTGGCGCAGCGCGCGCCCCGAAGGCGAGATGGCGCACCGCGCACCGGGCCCGCTGCACGAGGCGCCCGAGG
>CAISKJ010001272.1 GCA_903885885.1 uncultured delta proteobacterium | reverse complement strand
CGTACGACCGGGTCCGCCGCGCGCGCATCCTGCTGATGGCCGCGGCGGGCGCGCGCAACGCGGCGATCGGCCGGGCGGTCGACCTGAACACTCCTGCGGTGCGCCTGTGGCGGTGCCGCTGGCAGCAGGCCCGCACCGCGCTCGCCAAGGCCACCGCCGAGGACCTGGAGGAGATCATGGATGAGATCCTCGCCGACGCACCGCGCTCCGGAGCGCCCTCGACCTTCGCCCCCGAGCAGATCGCCACGATGATCGCCGTCGCCTGCAAAGACCCTGAGGCGTGCGGGCGTCCGGTGACGCATTGGACCCCACGGGAGCTGGCCCAGGAGGTCATCCTCCGCGGCATCGTCCCCACCATCTCCGCCCGCCACGTCGGGCGCTTTTTAAAATGAGGCGGAGCTCAAGCCGCACCTGAGCCGCTACTGGCTGACGCCCCGGCGCGAGGACGAGGCGGCGTTCGAGGCGCAGGTGCGCGAGGTCTGCGCCACCTACGAGCAGGCGCCCGCCGCGCACGCGCAGGGCATCCACGTGGTGAGCTGCGACGAGAAGACGGGGATCCAGGCGCTCGAGCGGCTGCACCCCACGCCGCCGATGCAGCCCGGCCAGGTCGAGCGGCGCGAGTTCGAGTACGTGCGGCACGGCACCCAGACGCTGATCGCGAGCATGGACGTGGCGACGGGCAAGTTGCTCGCGCCGAGCGTGGGCGCGACACGCACGGAGGCGGACTTCGGGGCGCACGTCGAGGGGGTGGTGCAGACGGCGCGCGACGACCGGTGGATCTTCATGTGCGACCAGCTCAACACGCACAAGTCCGAGACGCTGGTGCGGTTGGTGGCGGCGCGCGAAGGCCGCGGCGAGGAGCTCGGGGTCAAGGGCGTGAGCGGGATCCTGCACACCCTGGCGACGCGCGAGGCGTACCTGCGCGACCCGTCGCACCGCATCCGCTTCGTGTACACGCCCAAGCACACCTCGTGGCTCAACCAGGTCGAGATCTGGTTCAGCATCCTGTCGCGGCGCGTGCTCAAGCGCGGCAGCTTCGTGAGCGCCGAGGCGCTGCGCACCCGCCTGCTCGCCTTCATCGACTACTTCAACCGCACCCTCGCGAAGCCCTTCCGGTGGACCTACCAGGGACGGCCGCTGCGTGTATGACGAGAACCGATCGCCGACTTCAGCCTGCGTGTAATAGTCTTTCTCGAGACCGCCGCCGCTTCGTCTCGCCCTTCGCGCGCAGCCATCGTCGCGACGACCCGCGCGGCGGTCCCCCGCAACGAGCGCGGCGCGATCATCAGCGCGCGGCTTCCGAGCCTCTGCACGCGGTGCCTGGCGGCGGCCCGTTAGCGGTAATAGAGCCCGATGATCGGGGACCCGGAGCGCTGTACGCCGCCCTCGAGGTTCACCGGGATGAAGCCCACGGAGAGCGGGAGCCCCGTGGTGGGGCCCGCGAGCGTGAGCGGCGGCGCGTCCCACTCCGTGACCGCGAAGAGGCTCTCGTCGGGCGACAGCACCGCGCCCGCGCCGTGTGTGCCGCTCGCGAAGGGCGTGCCGAGGGTCCCCTCCGCGAGGCCGTCGACGCAGCTGGCGGCGCTCTCGACGTAGTCCCAGAAGTCGAAGACGAACTCGGGGCCCGTGGGCCGCGGTACGCTGCGCAGCGCGAGGCAGTCGCTCAGCAGTCCGCCCGCCGTCACGACCTGTGAGCCCGCGACCACCACGAGCATGTTGTGGAGCGCTTCAAGGGAGAAGCGATCGCCGTAGACCCGCAGCGGACGCCCCACGAACACCACGTTGCTGCGGTTGATGCTCGCGATCGCGGGGCCCGACGCCGTAGGAACGTAGCTGCGCGCGAGCACCGCCAGGGTGGCGGCCGTGGCCGCGGCCTCCTCGATCCACGTGATGGCGGGACCGTACATCTGATCGATCAGTCGGCCCTGGAGCGAGCCCGCGAACAGGAGCCCGAGGCCCACGTCGAGGAGGAGGGCGCCGGGCGCCGCGGGCAGCTGCGCGGGCAGCGCGCCGGCCACCGTCGCACCCGCGAGGGCGTTGTCGGCGGTGAGATCTTGCAGCAGCAGGGCGAGGTCTTCGCGGTTTACGATCGCGGCGTGGGCGCTCGGGCGCAGGGCCCGGAAGCGCCGCACCGCCGCGTCG
>CAISKJ010001271.1 GCA_903885885.1 uncultured delta proteobacterium | reverse complement strand
CGCATTCTCGTCCTATGTCGCCGGGGCCTGATCCGGGGCCTTCGCCGCGACGGGCTCGGGGGCCTTCTCCGGCGCCTTCTCCGCCACGGGCTCGGGGGCCTTCTCGACCTTGGGCTCCGGGGCCTTCTCCGGCGCCTTCTCGACCTTGGGGGTCGCCGGCTTCTCGGGAGCCTTCGCCACCACGGGCTCCGGGGCCTTCACGGGCTCCGGGGCCTTCTCGGGCGCCTTCTCGACCTTGGCGGTCGCCGGCTTCACGGGCGCCTTCACCGCGACGGGCTCCTTCACCGCGACGGGCTCCGGCGCCTTCTCGGGGGCCTTCGCCACCACGGGCTCCGGGGCCTTCTCGGGCGCCTTCACCGCCACGGGCTCGGGCGCCTTCACGTGCTCGGGCTTCACCTCGGGGACCTTCGCCTCCACGGGCTCGGGCGCCTTCACCGCGACGGGCTCGGGCGCCTTCACGGGCTCGGGCTCGGGCTGCTTCACCGCGACGGGCTCCGGGGCCTTCACGGGCTCGGGCTCGGGCTGCTTCACCGCCACGGGCGCGGGGCGCGTGGGCTCGGGGGTGGGGAGCACCACCGGGCGTGCGACGGGCTTCGGCGCAGGCGGAGGGTCGACGCGCTTGAGCTTGCGCACGCCGGGAGCCACCTCGACCTCCACGAAGCTCGCCTGACGATCCTTGGCGAGCGAAGACTTGATGTGATCGACGTAGGCCGCGTCAATCTTGGACATCTTGTTCTTCGCCGGGATGCCAAGCGCCTGGATCTTCTGGAGTACGGTCTCCGTATCCAGCTTGAGATCCTCGGCGATCTCATAGACTTTCACCGTACCCGTCATCAGTCCTCCAGCGCCGCGAGGCGATCGATCGTCACTGCCAGTTCCGCCGCGATGCGCGTATCGAGAATCGCCACGAGGGCGACCTCACCGCGGTGGAACACACTTCCCAACTCTGCCTTCGTCGCATGGCGAAGCACGCGCGTGCCGCCATCGGAACCCTCTTCTGCCAGAGACAGCGCGACGGATCCCGCGTCGCGTGCCACCACCACCGCCGGCACCCGCTCGCGCTCGAGCGAGGCCGCGACGGCCTCGGCCCCCAGGGCCATGGTGCGCGTCCGTGAGGACACCACCAGGAGCGACAGCACCTTGCGCCGCAGCCCGTCTCGCAGCGCCGCGAGAATGGCCCCCGCGTCGAGGTCGCGCTGCACGTCGACCTTGAGCGTTCGCTCCGCGGCGTGGCGCTTCACCATCGCCTCGACGCACGCCCGCGCGGGGTGAACCCACGCGCCTCGCCCGCCCCGTGACGCCTTCGGATCGAGCGCCACGCGACCGTCTGCGCCCGCCACGATCCGCACGAGGTCGTGCGGGCTCGAGGCGCGGCGACAGCCCACACAGGAGCGCTCCGAGGCGCGCGTCTCGCGCTCTTCGGTCACCTGCGTCGGTCGTCGGGTGCTGGGGGTTGCCATGTGCATTCCGGGTTCCGGTCTCCTCGGCGTACGCGCCGCGCGAATCAGCCCGCGACCTCCGCGGTGCCGTCATTGCCTGCGTTGTCACCCTCGGCCGCAGCGCTCTCCGCCGCCGCCGCCGCCGCCTCGCGCGCCGCCGCGCGGGCCGCGCGCTGGGCCTCGTCGATCACCTTCTGCTCCGAGCTCAGAAAGGTCGCCGCGCCCTGCTTGATCTGCCGCACCTTGCGCAGCCCGAGGCCGGTCTCACGCAGGAGAACCTCCTCGGGGCACTGGTGCAGCTGCTCGACCGTCGAGATGTTGGTCTGCGCCAGGAGGTTGATCGTGTGCTCGCCGACGCCCTGCACGAACAGCAGGCGGTCGCGCTCCGAGAGCGCGTCGGTGCGCTTCGACGCGTCGCGAATACGACGCTGGCGAACCTCTTCCATCGCGTTCTCGGCCGCGGCCTTGATGCGATCGGCGTTCTCGGCGCCCCCGAGGCCGGGGATGCCCGCGAGCTCGTCGGCGCCCGCCTCGGCGACCTCCTCGAGCGAGCGGAAGCCCAGCTTGTACATCGTCTGCGCGATGGTCGGGGTCACCCCCGCGATGAGGGAGAGGGCGTTGATCGACTCCTCCTCCATCTGCTTGAACTTGGTCTCGGAGATGATGTCGAGCTTCCACCCCGAGAGCTGCGACGCGAGGCGCACGTTCTGCCCCTTGCGCCCGATCGCGAGGGAGAGCTTCTCGTCGGGCACCACGAGCTCCATGGCGTGATCCGACTCGTTGATGATCACGCGCGAGATCTCCGCCGGCGCGATGGCGTTGCACACGAAGCGCGCGGGGTCGCGGTCGTACGGCACGATGTCGATGCGCTCGCCGCGAAGCTCCTGCACCACGGCCTGCACGCGCGAGCCCTTCACGCCCACGCAGGCGCCCACGGGGTCGACGTCGGCGTCCTTCGACTGCACGGCGATCTTGCTGCGCACGCCGGGCTCGCGCGACGCGGCCACGATCTTCACGATGCTCTCGTAGATCTCGGGCACCTCGCTCTCGAAGAGCTTGATGAGGAGCCCCACGTCGGCGCGCGACAGGATGATCTGCGGGCCCTTGGCCTCGCGCTCGATGTCCTTCACGTACGCGACGATGCGCTCGCCGGGGCGGTAGCTCTCGCGCGGCACCTGGTCGCGCGACCGCAGGATCGCCTCGGTGCGGCCGAGATCCACGATGAGGTCGTTGCGCTCGAAGCGGCGCACGATGCCCGTGATGATCTCGCCCTTGCGGTCTTTGTACTCGTTGAAGATGTTCTCGCGCTCGGCGTCGCGCACCTGCTGAATGATCACCTGCTTGGCGGCCTGCGCGGCGATGCGGCCGAAGCCCTTGCGCACGCTCCGGAGCTGGAGCATGTCGCCGAACTTCTGCTCCTGGGCATCGCCCTTGGGCGCGTCTTCAGGGCGGTAGAACACCTGAAAGGCGAGCTGCTCGCCCGCCTCGTCGGCGAGGCCGAACTTCTGCGCGAGGTCGAGCGGAATCTCCTGCTCGGGCTGCGTCACCACGTCGACGACCCGCATGATCTGGAACAGGTCGACGCCGCCCTCGCGCTCGTTGAAGCGCGCGTCGAGCTCGCGCGTGCCGCCCAGGTGCTTGCGCGCCGCAGACAGAATCGCAGCCTCGAGGGTCTTGACCAGGCGCGACCGGTCGATGCCCTTGTCCTTGGCAACGATGTCCAGCGTCTGGCTGAGGTTCGGCCCGGCGGGAGTAGCCGGCGGTGGAGTGACTTTTGCCATTGCGAGTCTCTACCTCTCGTCACGGGCGGCCGCGCTCTCGGGCGCGTCGCTCCGCACGTCGTGGTCGGTCGATCCTGTTCGCGTTGCGGTGGCGCCCTCGGGGCGCGCTTGGGGCGTTCGCGGTGCCTTCGGGTGCTTCGCGGGCTTCACAGGCTTTGGGGGCTTGATCTCCGCGAGGCGGGCCCGCGCGATGTTGCGCGTGGCGATCTCGATGGGACGGTCGCCGTCGACCGTCATACACACGGCGTAGTCGCCGTTGGGGAGGTCTTTCGTGGCCGTGAGCGGCCCCTCGAAGGACCCGCGGCCCTCGATGGCCTGACGGGTCTTGAGCTTGAGCACGAGGCCCTTGAAGCGTTCGAAGTCTTCGCGCTTCTGCACCGGGCGTTCGAAGCCCGGCGAGCTCACCTCGAGGTCGTACGCCGTCGGAATCTCTTCGTCGTACTTGTCGAGCGCCGCGCTCACGTCGCGGCTGAGCCGCGCGCACACGTCGGCCGTGGCGCCCGAGCCCTGCTCGGCATCGACGCGGGGGTCGGTGCCCGGGCGATCGATGTAGAGACGCAACACCCCGCGGCCGGGACCCTGGAGCCACTCCAGGGCGACGAGCTCCACGCCGTGTACCGCGGCGATGGGCTCGATTTCGGCTTTGAGCTGTTGAGTGTCGATCTTCACGCGATCACCTGACGTGCGTCCCCCTACAGGGCCGCGAGGTCATGGATGTGACCGCTTCGCTTGAACCCCGCCGAAGGGGAGCGCCGCGCTCACCATCGCCCCGAATGAGCGACGGATTGACACAGCAGTGGATCGGCGGGAGCGAACACCTGACGCAGCGCGAAAAGAGGATTCTCGGCGCGATGTTCAGGGGTCTTCGAGGGGGGCCCTGTAAGGACAGAGAGAGTACCGAGGTACACCCCGAGGACGGGCGCGGCTTCTATCATCGAGGCGACAGAAAGGTCAAGCCTCACCGCACATTCAATGCTGATACACCTATTCTAAAGGCACTTTCGCGAGTGCCCGGTCTGTTGTGTGAAAGGGCATCGGCGTCACCGAAACTGGGCGCAGGGGTCGGGGTCGAAGGCCGTCCCGCCGGCGGGGGTCACGCGGGCGGGCACGGGGATCACCGGGGTGTCTCCGTCGATCGAGAGGAGGAAGGCCACGATCTGCCGCAGCTCGGTGGCGCGCGTCGCGTCGGAGGCGAGAAAGCCCGGGCTATACGCCCGGTGGTGGGCGCTGAACACGTCGCCGAAGAGGGACTCGAGGGTGCGCGCGTTGCCCGCGTGGAGGTACGGCGCCCCGTGCGCGAGGCCCAGCAGCGACGGGGGGTTGAAGCCCGTGGCCCCCTGCGACGCGGTGGTCATGTTGGCGCGCACCTCGAGGGCGTTCACCCCGGGCGCGACGACGCCGCCGCTCGCGGCCCACGTTCCCACGTTGCGGAGCACGCAGGTGATCTGGTCGTTGGCGGCGTCGAAGGGCGAGAGGCGAAAGGTGCCCGTCGCGGCCATCACGGTGGCGGGGAGGTTGGCGGGGCGCGTCCACGACGTGCGCACGAGGGTGCCCGCGGCGCGGTCGGTGGTCGTCGCGCCGGGGGCGTAGAAGCGCCGCGAGAGGGCGTTCCACTCGGCGCCGCCGTGGCAGCCCGCGCAGTTGTGCGCTTCGAAGAGGGCGCGGCCCGCGGTCACGTCGGCGGGCGCGAGCCCGGTGGGCGCCCGCGGCGTGCGAATCACGGTGACGTAGGCGCGCACGTCGGCCCAGTCTTCGAGCACGCTGCGGGGCGTGCCCGTGGCGGTCGCCGTGGCGATCGAGTCGATGGAGCCGCTGAGGCCGTCGTGGGGCTGCGCGGTGGCCACCTGCGGGGCCGTCGGCGCGGTGCCATCGAACACGATGCGGTCGGCGTTCGTGACGCTCGGCGGCGAGGCGCCGTCGCTGCGCTGGTGCACGATCGCGCCGACGCCGCCGGAGTTGCCGCGCACGTTGAGTTCGAAGTCGGCGACCTCGTCGAAGACGGCGGTCCAGTTCATGACGCGGGGGTTGCCGAGGGCGTCGTGCGTGCCGTCGAGGGGCAGCGTCTGCCGCGGCCCGCGCGCGAAGAACCACGTCACGTTGTCGCTGAGGCCGTCGGGGTGGCAGCTCTCGCACGAGTTCCACCCCTGGCCCTTGAACGACCAGCGCCCGAGGCCCGTGACGAAGAAGCGCCGACCGCGCAGCGCGCTCTGGTTGGCCGTCGGCGCGAGCGTGGCCGTCTCTTCGGTCGCGGTCACCTGCTGTGCCGTGAGGTCGATGGCCGACAGGTTGCGGGTAAACTCGTTGACGGAGAACGCGTTGGTCGTCAGCGTGGTCGTGGCGATGCCGTAGGGGCCGCTCCCGGGGGCCGACGGGGCCCGCACCGCGCCGAGGTCGACGAAGGCGTTGCCCGTCGTGGCGCCGACGCTCGAGAACGCGCCCGTCGTGGCGTTGAAGGTCACGCGGAACGCGCCGTCGGCGCCGTACGCGGCCACGTAGGCCACGTTGCTGGTCGCCGTGCCGCCCGTCGCGTTGGGCACGAAATCGAGGTCGATGGGGATGAGCGGGTACCGCCGCGACGCGTCGTCGGCGCCGCGGCGCTGGTCGTAGAGCGCGTTCCACCGCTGCGTGAAGAGCGTGCGCCCCGCGGTGATCTCGGCGCCCGTGACCGCGTCGATCACGAAGATCGCGCCCGTGAGCTCGGTGCGAAAGTTCGCGCCCGCAGGGTCGAGCGGCGGACTGGGCGGCGCGTCGCTCGCGTCGGCCACGTCGGCTACGTCGGAGCCCGCGTCGGCCACGTCGACGCCCGCATCGACGCCCCCGTCGGCGGTCACCGTCACGGCGCCGACGGGCCCGCGCGGCGAGGCGCACACCGCGGTGACGAAGACCTTGTTCTGCGCCACCGCCGCGGCATAGAGCTGGTTGGGCACGCAGCCCGCGACGGTGTTGTCGCCCGCGCGAAAGCCGATGTCGGTCGCGGGCGCGAGGGTGCTCAGGCTCACCGCCGCGGTCGCGAGGGGCGCGCGGTACACCACGCCCAGGTGGCTCTGGTCGAAGCGCTCGAGGCCTGCAGGCGCGCCCGTCACGCGGCGCTGCGCGAAGAACTCGGTGACGAACAGGGTCTCGTCGGCGTCGTTGGCGTCGCCGTTGTTGGTCACCACGACGGCGCGCGGGTGCGCGAGGCCGGGGCGCCCGGTGAGCGCGTCGCCGAGCATCCCCGACGCCGCGAGGGGCGCGGTGAGGTCGATGGCGCCCGTCGCGCGCATGGTGGCCGTGTCAATCACGGTGACGGTGCCGCTGCCCCAGTTGGCGACGTAGAGCGTGGCGCCCGTGGGCGAGAGCGCCATCGACGTCGGCTCGGACCCCGTAGGCGCCCGCGTCGGCCCCACGAGCGGCGCGCCCGCGTGGAGGCGCGTCACCCGCGCCACCTGCTGCGCGCGCCGCAGGAGCACGTACGCGCTGTCTCCGTCGGGCCCCATCGCGACGTGCCACGGCTCGCTGTTGGCGCCCATCGACACCTCGGCGAGGCGCAGCGCCGCCGGCGCGACGCCCGTCGTGGCGGCGAAGACCGACACCGTGTCGGCGCCGCGGTTGGCCGTCACCACGATGCGGTCGTCGCGCGTCACCGCCACCGCGCCGCTGCGCCCGGGCCGCGGCAGCACCGGCGCCGTGAGCGGCACATCGATCTGCAACATCACGTCGCGCGGCACGTCGCTCGCGTCACCCGCGTCGCCCGCGTCGCCCGCGTCGATGGCAACGGCCGCGTCGAGCGCGTCGGTCACGGGCATCGCGTCCTGCGCGTCGCTCGCGTCGGGCGCGTCGACGACCAGCACCTCCGACGCGTCGGCATCG
>CAISKJ010001270.1 GCA_903885885.1 uncultured delta proteobacterium | reverse complement strand
CCGCACGCGCACTCCCCTCACCGTCACCGCGCCCGACGGCGACGGCCTCGCGCGGGTCACCTTCGCCTCCCACGCGTACGTGCAACGCGCCGCGCTCACCCTCGTAGACGGCACCCTCTACGTGGCCACCGCGGGCCGCTGCGACGCGCCCGACGCCCGCGGCTGGCTCCTCGGGTACGACACCGCGCGCCTCTCCGAGCACGACGGACCTGTGACAGTGTATGTCCCTACGCCCGAGGGCGGCGGAGGCATCGACGCCGTGGGCGGAGCGTCGTCCGACGGCCGCTCGCTGTACGTCGCGCTCGGCCACGGTCGCGTGGCGATGCGCCACGATGCGCCCGCGTCGGCGCGCTCCGTCGCCAACGCGCTGGTGCGCCTCTCGCCCTCGCTCGCGCTCGACGCGCGGGCGTGCTTCGGCGTCGCCGCGCCGGGTGCGCCCTGCGCCGCGGGCGAGGGCTCCAACCTCCGCGACGTGTTCATGCCGCGCGACGCCGAGCTGCTCGCGGGCGAGTCCTTCGGCGCCGCGGGGCCGCTGCTCGTGCCCGCCGCCCTCCTGCCGCAGAACATGGGCGTCGACGACGATCACCCCCTCGCGGCCCTCGGCGGTCGCGACGGGTTCTTCTACCTCGTCGACCGCGCGCGCATGGGCGGCGTCGGACCGTCGCCCCTCGGCGACGACGGCGACCTCGCGGGCCTCGTGGGCGCCGAGCTCTACGGCCGCGCGCTGTTCCTTCACTCGCCGACGGGGGGAATCCGCGCCGGCGCCGCGTACTTCGAAGCCCCGTCGGGGCGCTACCTCTACGTCACGGGCCACGACGAGATCGCCGACCGCCTCGACGCGCCCCGCGGCCTCGCCGCGCTCCGCCTCGCCCGCGTGCGCGACCCGACGCCCGCCGCGTGCGCCGCGCAGGACCGACGCACCGGCCACGGCGGACGCTCGCTCCCCTGCGCCACGATCTGGGGCGACGCCCTGCGACCAGGCTTCGAACTCGCCTGGAGCGGCGCCGGAACGCTCAGCCCCGGCGCCCCCTTCGTGAGCTCCGACGGCCACGCCAACGGCATCGTGTGGGTGTCGCACCAGGGCGCCGGCGACACGCGCGGGCTCCTCGAGGCGTGGGCCGCCGACGCGGGCCCCGGCACCGACCACGCGGCCGCGCCGCTCTACCGCTCCGACCGCGCGCCCTCGGACCTCTTGCCCCACGCGACCGCCTCGGCGGGCCCCATCGTCGCCAACGGGCGCGTGTACGTCACCGGCGACAACGTCACCGCGTACGGCCTCCTCGCGCCCCGCGCGCTGCCGCCCGTGAGCGCGCGCGCGACGCCCCCGTGCGAGCCCGGCGTCACCTGGAGCACCCACGGGCTCCCCTTCGTGACGCGCTACTGCGCCGCCTGTCACGCGGAGTACCGCGACCTCGCGCTCCTCCGACGACGACGCCTCGCCATCGCTGAGACGATCGTCCCATCGAGCCTCGTGGCGCCCACCATGCCCCTGCGCGGCGCGCCCGCTCCCTCCCGCGACGAGCGCGCGCGCGCGGCCGCGTGGCTCCGCTGCGGCGCGCCAGGGGTCTCGCTGCGCGCGCCGCCCATCGTCGCGCAGTACGGCT
>CAISKJ010001269.1 GCA_903885885.1 uncultured delta proteobacterium | reverse complement strand
GTCACGGGCGCGGTCACGGCCGACGGCGGCCCCGGCGGCATCACCTCCATCGCCACCGACGACGGCTCGCACGACAACGGCGGCTCCGGCGGCGGCGGCTCGGGCGGCGTGGTGTACCTCTACTCGCCGCGCATGGCGATCTCGGGGCGCGTGACGGCCGCGGGCGGCGCAGGCGGCGACTTCTTCTATCCCCCGCGGAGCGTGCGCTCCACGGGCGGCGCGGGCGGCCTCGGTCGCGTGCGCCTCTCGGTCGGCAACGACACCGCGGGCGCGTGCGCGCTCGGCGGCACGTTCAACCCGCCGCTGGCCTCGGGGTGCGCGAACAGCAGCAACCCCTGCCAGGCCTTCATCGCCACCTTCCCGAACTGACCCTCCCCTACGCTCCCGCAGCCACATCCGTGCTGATGTCCGGTCACATCAGTACGGATGCGCGGCCGGGGCGCGCGGGTGGGGGCTCGCATGCGATCGATCTGCCCAAAGGCAAGCCGTGGGGAGGGCACGAAACCCCGCCCCCAAAAACGACGGCGGCCCCCAACGCCCATCGCCATAACGGCGGGGCATTGAGGGCCTGCGCGCGAGCGCTCAGCGCTCGGTCACTGGTTCATCGACTCGAGGAACTCGCGGTTCGTCTCGGTGCGCGTCACCTTGTCGAGGAGGAACTCCATCGAGTCGATGACGTTGAGCGGGTGCAGGAGCTGGCGGAGCAGCCACACGCGCTGGAGCACGAACTCGGGCAGGAGGAGCTCTTCCTTGCGCGTCGCCGACTTGTTGATGTCGAGGCAGGGGAAGATGCGCTTCTCCATGAGCTTGCGGTCGAGGTGAATCTCGCTGTTGCCCGTGCCCTTGAACTCTTCGAAGATCACTTCGTCCATGCGCGAGCCGGTGTCGACGAGCGCCGTGGCGATGATCGTGAGCGAGCCGCCCTCTTCGAGGTTGCGGGCCGCGCCGAAGAAGCGCTTCGGCTTGTGGAGGGCGTTCGAGTCGACGCCGCCCGAGAGGATCTTGCCCGACGGCGGAACCACCGTGTTGTAGGCGCGGGCGAGGCGCGTAATGGAGTCGAGGAGGATGATGACGTCGCGCTTGTGCTCGACCATGCGCTTGGCCTTCTCGATCACCATCTCGGCGACCTGAACGTGGCGCGTGGCCGGCTCGTCGAAGGTCGACGAGATCACTTCGCCCTTCACCGAGCGCTGCATGTCGGTGACTTCTTCAGGGCGCTCGTCGATGAGCAGCACCATGAGGTCGGCGTTGGGGTGGTTCGTGCTGATCGCGTTGGCGATGTTCTGCAGGAGCACCGTCTTGCCGGCGCGGGGCGGCGACACGATGAGGCAGCGCTGGCCCATCCCGATGGGAACCAGGAGGTCGATGATGCGCGTCGAGTTGTTCTTGCGCTCGTACTCGAGGTTGAACTTGCGGTTCGGGTAGAGGGGCGTGAGGTTGTCGAAGAGGATCTTGTCGCGCGCGACCTCGGGGGCCTCGTAGTTGATCTTGTCGACCTTGAGGAGGGCGAAGTAACGCTCGTTGTCGCGCGGCGGGCGCACGGTGCCCTGCACCATGTCGCCGGTGCGGAGGCTGAAGCGGCGGATCTGCGAGGGGGAGACGTAGATGTCGTCGGGGCCGGGGAGGTAGTTGTAATCCGTCGCGCGGAGGAACCCGAAGCCGTCAGGCAGGCACTCGAGCACACCCTCGGCGGCGACCTCGCCCTTCTTGGCCGAGTGCGCCTGGAGGAGCGCGAAGATCAGCTCCTGCTTGCGGAGGCCCGCGGCGTTCTCGATGTTGAGGCCGTTCGCCATCTGCACCAGGTCGGGCATCGGCTTCTGCTTGAGGTCACGGAGGTTGATCGCTTCCATCTCGTCTCTCGGTCAGTCGTCGGCGCATTGCGCTCCGACGGGTTGGTGGGGTCGTTACCCAGCGGAGACCCGACGCGCGCGCACCGCGTGGACGACGGCTCCATCGCCCCGTGGGTGGGGGAGAGGCCGTGCATCGTCCGTGGCTTCGCGGTGGTTCATCACGCGTACGGCAGTCCGGTGGGTATTTGCGGGTCGTTGGTGCGAAGAAGGGAGTGCGCGGGGGTCGCGCCAGTGCTGTCGATGCGGTGTCGCCCGCGCGCAGCGAGTGCTGCGGGGCGAAAGGCGGGAGCGCTCGTAGATGTGCCCTGCAGGCACCGCGACACGTGTCGGTCGCCGGGCGCGGAAACTAGAAGCCCCAGCGGGTCTCTGTCAAGCACGAGCGCCCTTCGCCCGCGCGGCGCCGACTCCCTGTGCCGCGCAGCGCGCGCGTCGACTACCTTCGCCGCGATGGAGCGCGCGCTCGCCCTCGTCGTGCTCGTCGCGTGCGCGCTCGCCGCGTGCGGTGACACCCCCGTCGCCGCCGTCGCGCCGTGCACCCCCGACGACTTCGAACCCGCCCCCGCGTGGACGCCCGTCGCCGCCGTGACCTTCGACGCGCGCGGCCTGAGCCCCGCCGTCGACACCGCCGACGGCTACCTGTCGCTCGCGCTCTCCGACGCCGCGCGCTGCGTGCAGGTCGACACCGGCGCGCCGAGCGACCGCGGCCCCTTCTGCACGCAATGCCCGCAGCGGCAGAGCGTCGCCGTGGGGGGCGGGGTGTTCTCGTTTCCGAGCGCGCCGCCGCGCGTCGAGGGCCCCGTGACCGTCACCTTCGGCCTCCGCGACTGCGCCACGTTGACACCCGCGGCGCGCGGCGACGCTGCCCTCGGCGCGACCCTTCGACGGGCCGTCACCCGCGCGCACGACCCGCGCGAGCGCGCGGTGCTCCGCGTCGACGTGGCGGCCTTCGGCGACGTGTGGGCCGCCGCGCCCGACGGCGCCGAGGCCCTCCTGCGCGCGGCCACCGCGGAGCTCACCGACGCGCGCGTCACGCTGCGCATCGCGTCCCATTGCGCGCTCGCGGCGCCCGCCGACGAGCTCGTGGTGCGCGACCGCAGCCACGACGAGATCGCGCGCTGGACGTCCCTCGCCCGCGCCCGCTGCCCCGCCCTCGCGCGCGTCGACGGCGACCCGCGCCTCACGCTGCTCGTCGCGCCGTGCGCGTGGCGCCGCGACACGCTCCTCGGCGAGTCGGCGACCCTCGACGGGTACACCACGCACGTTCCGGGCGGCTTCGTGGAGGGCGAAGCGGCCGACGCGGTGGTGCTCTCGGCGGGCTGCGGCGCGACGCTCCCCCGCGTCGACGGCGTGCCCCTGGGCCTCGCGCGGGCGCTCGCCCACGAGGTGGGCCACTACCTCGGGCTCTATCACACGCGCGAAATCGACGGCGTCGAAGACAACCTCGACGACACCCGCGGCGACGCCAACCTCATGAACCCGTCGCCCCTCGTCGCAGGCGCGCGCGGGCTCACGGCGCAGCAGGCCGAGGTGATGCGCTGGCACCCGTCGCTGCGCTGGGCGCGCCCGACGCGCGCGCGCTGCGCCGAGCCCTGAGCTGTTCTACGGACGCGCGGCGCGGCGGGCGAGGGCCGCGCGCAGCGTGGCGACGTCGAGGTACTGCCCGATCAGCTGAATGAGCTCGGGCTCGGTCTCGCGCTCCACCCACGCGGCGAGGGCCTCGCGCGCGGCGGAGCTCGTCGGCGCGGCGGCGCCGAGCAAACGAATGAGCTGCGCGCGCACCGCGGCCTCGGGCGAGCGCGCGAGCGCGTCGGCGGCGGCGCGCACGGTGGCGTCGTCGAAGGTGCCGCGGCCGTTCTCGGCGAGCGTGGTGGCGAGCTCGTGGCGCACCTCGCGGTCTTCTTCGCGCGCGAGGCGCGCCGTGAGGAGGGGCTGCACGGCCGCGCGGTCCATCCCGCGCATGGCGTGGGCCGCCGCGGCGCGGGTGCGCGCGTCGCCGTCGTCGAGGGCCGCCTGCACCGGCGGGAGCAGCGCCAGGGTG
>CAISKJ010001268.1 GCA_903885885.1 uncultured delta proteobacterium | reverse complement strand
CGGTGGCCGCGCTCGCGCAGGCGCGGCGCGAGCGTGATGCGAGCGGAGAGGCCGCGACGCTGGCGATGCTCGCGTCGCTCTACCACGCCGTCGAGCGCCACGACGACGCGCTCAAGCTCTCGGGCGCCATCGCCGCGCCCGGTCGCTAGGCGCGGAGCTCAGCGTCGCGTGCGAAGGGCCGCGCGCTCGGCCTCGAGGATCTCGCGCGTGAGCGATTGCACGCGGGGATGGCTGCTCTTGCGCGAGACGAGGAGCAGAAAGGCCTTGGCGTTCTTGAGGTCGCCGCGCTTGAAGGCATCGGCCGCGCGCTCGAAGAGCGGCGCCACGTCGGCGGGGAGCGGGGCCTCGACGGCGGCCACGACGCGGGACTCCTGCACGACGGCCTTGCGCTCGGCGTCGGGCGTGAGGCGCACCTCGCCGCGCGTGAGGGCCGCGTCGTAGCGGGCGCGCAGCACCGGGTCGAGGAGCACGCGGTAGCCCTCGGAGCCGCGCTTGAAGATCCGCAGGACGCGCACCGCTTCGCCGGGCACATCAACGTGCTGGTCGGGGTGATAACGGAGCGCGAAGCGGTGGAACGCATCGCGAATCTGCGCGGCGTTGGCGTCGCGCGCGACGCCGAGGAGCGAGTAGTAGTCGACCCGATCCAGGTGTTCGTCGAGCAGGTGATCAGAGAGCATCGCTGCGTTCCCCTCCGTGCGCGGTCTCGTACCAACGCCGCGGGCGCGCCGCCAGCAGATCGTGCGAGGCGCTCACACTACGCCCCGCTCACCGCCACGGCCGTGCGCTGACGGGCCGCCATCTCGGCCTGCGCGCTCTCGGTAGGAATGGTCAGGAGCGACACCCGCGTCGCCTGCTCGCGGCCGGTCTCGACGTCTTTCGCGCGCACGGTGAGGGTGCCATCGGCGCCCAGTTCGAAGGTGACCGACACCGACACCTCGCCGCGCAGCGCGGGGCGCAGGCCCGAGAGTTCGAGCTCGCCGAGACCCTGATTCTCCGAGAACTTTCGCGACTCGCCCTGCGAGATGCGAATCACCACGGTGGTCTGATCATCGTTGGTCGTGGCGAAGACGCGCGTCTGCTCCACGGGGATCGTCGCGTTGCGCCGAATGACCGCTTCGCACAGCCCGCCCGCGGTCTCGACGCCGAGGCTCAGGGGCGTCACGTCGAGGAGGAGCGGCACCGCGATGCCGCCCTGCGCGGGCATCGATGGACGCCCCGGCGCCATGCTTGCGCTGGTCGCGGGCGGCGCTCCGCTCGCGAAGGGCTGCGCGGGTGCGGGCCCGCGCTGTTGCGCCGAGGGGAGCCCCGGCTTGAGCGTGTCACCGGCGCCGGAACCGTAGGGCGCGGCGTTGCCGGCCTGAATGGTCGAGCTCATCGACGGGAGCGGCGCGGGCATCGACGGGCGAACGACGGGCACGGGAGCTTTGACGGCCGCAGGGACCACCATCGGCGGCAGCGACGCGTCGTCGGCGTCAGCAGGCACGGTGGGCATCGCGCGCGTCACTTCGTCGCGGGCCGCGGCGGGAGGGTCGAAGCGGCGCGTGGGCTCTTCGACGCGAGGCGCGATCGGCGTCGACTCCATCGCGACGGTCGAGCTGCCGCGCTCGGGCACCGTGGGCTCGAAGGGAGACTTCGCCATGAGCGTGCCGGTGCCAGCCTCCGACGAGGGGCCGAAGATGTCGTCGGCGTCGATGCGAAACGACGGCACCGATGCGTCGCGGCCCGGCGTCGGCTGCGCCGGCCGGGACTCGTTGCCGAAGAGCGTGGCGTCGTC
Organism: uncultured delta proteobacterium; assembly: GCA_903885885.1. Taxonomy (GTDB): domain Bacteria; phylum Myxococcota_A; class Polyangia; order Polyangiales; genus CAISKJ01. Next base: position 951 of record CAISKJ010001268.1, on the reverse strand, counting down.
GCCGAAGAGCGAGGCATCGAGCTTGAACGACGGGATCGAACGCTCTTCGCGCCCCGCGGGGGGCCGCGCATCGACGCTCTGCTGCGAGAACATCGGCGACTCTTGCGCGGGCTCGTTGCGCGGGGGCGGCGGCTTGATCGCGGCCGCGATCGAGGGCGGCAGCGACGAGAGCGCCGACGCGAACCCGCCCGAGGCCTCCGCAGGAGACCGCGCGACGACGGGCTGAACGCTCGGCGACGACGGCCGCGGCGGCGCGCCGATCGCAGGCTTCACGGCCGACGGGTCGTGCGTCGCAGTCGGGAGTCCCGCGGCTGTCATCGGGAGGCCCGCGGCGGTCGTCGGCAGGGCGGCCGCCGTCATCGGGAGGCCCGCGGTGGCCGTGGGCAGCGCGGCGGCCATCGCGGGCAGCGCGGCGGCCATCGCGGGCAGGCCGGCCTGCACGGGGCTCGGCAGGCCCGGAACGCTCGAGGGACGCGTCTCGATCGCCTGCGTGGGCTCGGGGTCGGCTTCGACCTCATGCTCCGACTGAAGCATCGTCGCGCCCATCGTGGGGAAGGGCATCGCGACCGACGAGTCTTCGAGGTTGAAGGCAGGCACGGGCTGCTCGAACGGTCGCGTGTTGGCGACGCGCGCGCCGACCGGCGGGAGGTTGCCGATGAAGGACGGCTCGTCGAGCTCGTCGAAGCCCGTCATGTGCACGGGGATCGGCGTGTTCTTCGCCGAGCGCGCAGCGGGCGCGGCCACGGTGCGCTCGCCCGGATCGGCGCCGAAGGGATCGTCGAGGTCGAAGCTCACCGGCGGCTGCGAGGGGTTCACGGGCGGCGCGGGCATCGAGGGCGGCGCGATGTGGGGCGGAGGCCGGGAAGACCCCGCGCCCTGCGTCGCGCGGAGCGCCTGCGAGGGCACCGCGGGCGGCCCGGCGGGACGCGCACCCGGCGGCAGCGGCGGCGG
>CAISKJ010001267.1 GCA_903885885.1 uncultured delta proteobacterium | reverse complement strand
CCTTCATGAGGAAGTCGAGCTTCTGCGACGCCATGAGGTCGCCCGAGATCTTGAGCTTGCCCGACGAGAAGAGCTTCATCGGGTTGGCCTTGCCCGTGGCCATCGCCATGAAGTCAGCGTCGGTGAGCTCGAGCGTGCACTCCGACTTCGACCCTTCGCCCTGCGTCACGCTGTTGGCCTTGAGGTCGAGCGTCCACACGCTGTCGGGCGCGCTGAGGCGAAACTGAAACACCTTGCCGATCTTGGTGGCCACGTCGGCGTTCTTCGCGAGGTACTTGCGAATGCCGCTGAAGATGTCGGTGGTGTTGGGCACCGCGGGCGCGCTCGCACCCGCCGCGGGCTTCGCGGCAGCCTTCGCCTTCTTCACCGGGATCTCTTTGTAGAGCTCGACGGCGCCGCCGGTGAGCACGACCTTCTCGCGCTCCTTCACGCGCGTGCGAAAGGTCACCTTGTCGCCGTCGCGCCACATCTCGGTGACGAGCGTCTCGCCGGGGAACACCGAGTCGGCGAAGCGCACGCGCATCGACTTGAAGAGCCGCGGGTCGCCGTTGGCGAAGGCGCCGATCACGTGCCGCGCCGCGAAGCCGTAGGTGCAGAGCCCGTGCAGAATGGGCTTCTGAAAGCCGAACGAGGTGGCGAAGCCCGGGTCGGCGTGGAGCGGGTTCACGTCGCCCGAGAGGCGGTAGAGCAGCGCCTGATCGTCGCTCGTCTTCTCTTCGACCGTCGCATCGGGGGCGCGCTCGGGCACCACGTTGCCGTCGCCCGCGGGGCCGCGATCGCCGCCCCAGCCGCCGGCGCCGCGCACGAAGGTGGTGATCTCGTTGATGGCGAGGAGGTCGCCCTCTTCGTCGTGCGAGCGGATCTCCATCACCACGACGGCGCCTTTGCCCTTGTCGTAGATGGCCTTCACCCTGGCGCGGTTGGTGAGCTTCTGCTTCGTGGGCAGCGGGCGCACCACCTCGGTGTACTGCTCGCCGTGGAGGATGCGATCGAGGCCGTAGTCGAGGCCGGGGGCCTGCTTGCCCTCCATGGCCATCTTCATGATGAGCCCGACGCTCATCGCGGCGGTCATCGTGGGGATGGCGTAGAAGCCGTCGGTGTTCATCTCGTACACGAGGCTGAGCTCTTTGGCGTCGAGGGGATTGCGGCCCGCGCCCACGCCCAGCGCATAGAGCGACACGTCGCGCTCGGTGTACTCGCTGCGGGCCTCGGGCGACTCCCACCCGAGCGCCTTGTCGACGTCGATAAACTGGTTGCCGCCCTTCGACGGACCGGCTTCTACGTTGTTGATGATGGGCTGCATCGACTCGTTGATCGAGCCGGGGTGCGTGGTCTTCGAGAAGTCGGAGATGCCCTTCCACTCGTCGCGCACGGCCTCGGGGGTCACGGTGCGGCCGAGGCGCCAGGTGTGACCCTCGGCGCGCTCCCACCGGAGCTTGCCCATGAAGCCGCCGCCCACCTCGTAGAGCCCGCCCGTGTCGGTGTTCGACTCGTGACAGAGCCACGCCACGAGGGGCGACACGAGCTCGGGCTTGAGGGCCTCGAGGAGCTCCCTGGGGAGCACCGTCTCGGTCATGCGCGAGCCCGCGATGGGGGCGATGGTGTTCACGAGCACGTTGTTCTTCTTGCCCTCGAGGGCGAGCGTGTTCGAGAAGCCCACGAGGCCCAGCTTGGCCATCGCATAGTTGGCCTGGCCGAAGTTGCCGTAGATGCCCGCCGCCGACGCGGTGAGAATCACCCGGCCGAACTTCTGCTCGCGCAGGTGCGGCCACGCGGCGGCCGTCACGCGGTGCGCGCCGAGCACGTGCACGCGGTAGATGAGGTCCCAGTCGTCGGAGCTCATCTTCGCGTAGGTGACGTCGCGCAAGATGCCCGCGTTGTTGATCACGATGTCGACGCGGCCGAACGAGTCGAGCGCGCACTGCACGATCTTGGCGCCGTCTTCGACCGAGTCGTAGTTGGCGACGGCCTCACCCCCGGCGGCGCGAATGTCTTCGACCACCTTGTCGGCCGCGGCGCTCGAGCGACCGCCGCCCGTGTGCGCGCCGCCGAGGTCGTTGACGACCACCTTCGCGCCGCGGCTCGCGAGCAGCAGCGCGTGCGAGCGACCCAGGCCGTTGCCGGCCCCCGTGACGATCGCGACCTTCCCATCGAAGCGGAGCTCGTTCGACATAGCGTCTCTCGAAACCTCTAGCGTGTGGTGGTGATTCCCATTCAACTGAATGGCGATTCAGTGAAGCCGGCGCGATGGTAGGGGAAGCCGCGAAAGATGCAACGGTGTGCTTCGCGATGCGCGCGAAACCCCTATTGGGAAGCGGGATCAGTCGAGGTCGCGGTCGCGCCGGGCGGCGTCGCGCGTGTGCCACGCGGGCATGGTGTAGCGCGTGCCGCGGCGCACCTCGGTGACGCCGTGCACGTGGTCGAGGCCGCCGGTGAAACCCACCAGCGTGCCCGCGCGCGGCTTCAGCGTGAGGCCGGTGCGTTCGAAGAAGAGCTCGCCGCCCTCGAAGTCGTCGTTGAGGTAGAGCACGGTGGCGAAGTCTCTCCACGGGTACGCGTTGGGGGTGCCGTCGAGGTGCGCGTTGTCGGCGTGGGCGCGCATCGACTGCCCGGCGCGCCACCGTACGAGGTGCACCGTGTCGCTGTAGAGCATCTCGGGCACGCTGTAGAAGGCCCGCAGCTCGCGCACGAAGCCCTCGCGCGCGGCGCGCATGAGGGCGCGCATCGCGGGCTCGTGGGCGAGGCTCTGGTAGTAGAGCAGCCGCGCGCTCCAGGCGGGGTCGGCGGTGCCCTCGGCGAGGCGCGCGACGTTGCGCTCGAAGCCCTCGATGAGCAGCGCGCACGACGCCGCATCGAGGAAGCGCTCGCGCATGAACACCGGGCGCGAGAGGGCCTTCACGGCCGACACCACCGCCGCGGCGCGCGCCGGCGCGACGCTGCGCGGGGCCGCGGGTGCGGGCGCGCGGGACGCGCCGTGGCAGGCGCCGTAGCGGGTGTCGGCGCCGCAGGGGCAGGGGTCGTCGTCGCGTAGCTTCTTCACGGAGGGCGCATGGTACACGCTCGCCCTCGCGCGGTAGCGCTGGCGCCGGCGGTCGGCGCCACGTTCCGTGGAGCCTCATGGTGTTCCTGGGGTGGGGCATCGGCCTGGCGTTCCACGCGCGCGCTGCGTTCTGGCCCGACCGCCAACGCGTCGCCGAGCGACCGCGCCGTGCTCACCCTGAACAGCGTGCGGGACGCGAAGGCGCGGAGCGTCGCGGGGAATGCCCTCTTCGAAGCGTGGGCTCGACCGCGCCGCGCCCACCCTCAAAGGCTGCAGATCCATCTCGACCCACGACGGGAGCGCTTGATCTAAAGACTTTCAGGGGAGCGTGATCACCGCGCGCACGCCGTAGTGGTCGGACACGTTCACGCGACCGGGCGCCGACGGCACCGTGACGGAGGGCTCGACGAAGGTGCGCTCGAACGATCGCACCGTGGTGGCCGCGAGGTTCTTGATGAAGATGTGGTCGATCCACACGGGGGCCGTGCGCATCTCGTTGAGCGCGTTGGCGGGGCAGTAGGTGCAGGTCGGCTGGTAGCCCTGCGGCACCGCAGGCGTGAGCTGCGTGCGGAGGTAGTCGTAGGTCTCGACCGCCTCGGCGTCGACGCCCGTCGAGGCGGGGCTCGAGTTGAAGTCGCCGAGCACCACCGCGGGGGTCTGCGCGCCCCCCTCGTTGACCCACTGCACGAGGCGCCGCGCCTGCGCGAGCTGCTCGGTGGCCCAGCCCTCGCGGCCCACGCGCCCGCACCCGTGGCGGCCCGTGTAGGGGAAGGCCGTGCTGTCGAACTGCGGCGTGAGGTGGTTGCAGTACACCGTGACCCGCCGCGCGGTGGGCAGCGTGGCCGTGGCGCGCGTGATCACCCGGCGGTTCCATGTGCCGGGGATCACCAGGGTTTGCACGTCGCTGAGCGGGTGCTTCGAAAGAATCATGATGCCGTTGCGGCCCCCGAAGGCGAGGCCCGCGTTGGGGTTCGTCTGACAGGCCGTGCGCATGGCCCCGAAGGTCTCCGTGGGGAGCGCCGAGGCGAGGCAGCCGTAGCAGCGCAGCGCGTCGGGCTCGGGGCTCGTGATGAGCGCGCCCACCTGACCGATGCACATCGACGTGGCGCACGAGGTCGACGTGGTCTGCCCCATGTCGCTGCCCGGCATGGTGGAGCAGTTGGTCGACAGGCAGCGCAGGCCCTCGTCGAGGGCGGTGCGCAGCGCGGGCGCGGCGCAGGGCGCGGTGGTGGGCACCGGGGGCACGTCGCACATCGGGTCGATGTCGGTGGTGACGGGCGTCGTGAGGTCGTGGCGCGTGCGCACGATGTGAGGGAAGCGCGCGCGGACGGCGGCCTCGATGATGTCCTTGTCCTCCTCGCGCCACACCTCCTGGAGGCACACGACGTCGGAGGGCAGCGCCGCGACGGCGGGCCCGATGGCCGCGCGCCGCTCGGCCTCGAAGGGGATGAACGCCCCCGCGAGGCCTACGTTGAGCGAGTCGATGGTGAGCGTGGTGCCGGTGCTCGGGGCCGGCTCGTCGCTACACCCCAGGAGCGTAGCGGCGGCGACGAGGGCGAGGCGCTTCGAGGGCTTCATGCCCCCGAATCTAAACCCCTTCAGCGCGCGAAGAGGTACGCGAACACGCGCGTGTTGCGATCTCCGGCGTCGCCGCCGCAGGTGGCGATGTTGCCCGCGGTGGCGCCCGCGAAGGCGGGGGTGACGCAGCCGTTGCTGTCGCTCCCCATGCCCAGGCCGAGGCACGAGTCGGGCGAGGTGCACTCGTTCTCCTGGTTGGCCACGATGCCGAAGCGCACGCGGCGGTATCCGCCGACGCCTACGTTGAAGCCCTCGCCGTTGCAGAAGGGCTGGAGCGAGGGCGACGCCACGAGGCTCGACCACCCGGCGCGGCCCGCGCTGGTGCTGCGCGAGGCGCCGGCGAACACGTCGCGGAGGGAGGTGCCCGTGGTGGCGACCACGAGCGCGCGGGTGGTGGCGCCCTCGACGAAGGCCACGCGCAGCGCGGTGAAGCTCTGGTTGGTGAAGCCCTGAAACTTGGCCTCGACCGCGTCGAGGTTGGTGCTCCCGGTGTTGAGGAGCATGGTGTTCGTCCAGTACGCGCTGTCGTAGTTGAATGTGCTGGCGTTGCCGTTGAGCTTGAGGAGCAGCGTCCACCCGCCGCCGTTGGAGGTCATGTCGCAGTAGGCCGTCCACTGCACGCCGCCCGTGGTGACGGTGTACACGCCCGAGGGCCGCGTGCGCGGCACCGCGTTGCACGACGCGTAGACGCACGCGCCGGCCGTCTCGCACCCGTTGGCGAGGTTGTCGTCGCAGTCGTTGAAGCCCGCGTTGCAGGCGTAGTTGCACCCGCCCGCCACGCAGCTCGGCGCGGCGTTGGCGCGCGCGGGGCACGTCGTGCCGCACGCGCCGCAGTGGGTGACGGTGACGCGCGTGTCGACCTCGCAGCCGTCGGCCGCGCTCCCGTTGCAGTCGCCGAAGCCCGCGCTGCACGCGGTGACGCCGCACGTCGACCCGACGCACGCGCTCGTGGCGTTGCTGGTCGAGCAGCGCGCGCCGCACGCCCCGCAGTGCGCCGCGTCGACGCGCGTGTCGACCTCGCAGCCGTTGGCCGCGCTGCCGTCGCAGTCGGCGAAGCCCGCGAGGCACGTGTACACGCACCCGCCGCCGGTGCACGCGACGGCGCTGTTGGCGCGGGCGGCGCAGGTGTTTCCGCACGCGCCGCAGTGGGCCGTGGAGGTCTGCGTGTTGGTCTCGCAGCCGTTGCGCACGTCGCCGTCGCAGTTGCCGAAGGTGGCGGTGCACGCCTCGATGCCGCAGGCGCCCGCCACGCACGCGGGGCTGCCGCTCGTCACCGTGCATCGGTTGCCGCACGCGCCGCAGTGGCTCACGTCGCTGCGGGTGTTCACCTCGCAGCCGGTGGCGAGGCTCCCGTCGCAGTCGGCGAAGCCGTCTTCGCAGCGCGTGAGGCTGCACGTCGAGGCGGCGCACATGCCCACGCCGCGGGCCGGCGCGCACGCGCGCCCGCAGCCGCCGCAGTGCGCGTTGCTCACGCGCGTGTCGGCCTCGCAGCCGTTCGCGTCGAGCCCGTCGCAGTCGGCGAAGCCCGCGGTGCACGTGAGCGCGCAGCGCCCGAGCGCGCAGGCGGGCACGGCGTTCTCGGCGCCGGGGCCGCTCGTGCCGCACGACCCGCAGTGGGCCACGGCGGTGCGCGTGTCGGTCTCGCAGCCGTTGAGGGCGTTGCCGTCGCAGTCGCCGAAGTTGGCGTTGCACGCGCCCACGGCGCAGCGGCCCTCGACGCACGCCGCCGTCGCGTTGGCGAGGGCGCAGCGGTTGCCGCAGGCGCCGCAGCTCGCGGCGCTGGTGCGCGTGTCGGTCTCGCAGCCGTTGGCGGGGTTGCCGTCGCAGTCGTCGAAGCCCGCGTTGCAGGTGTAGCGGCAGGTGCCCGCCTCGCAGCGCGCCGACGCGTTGGCGCGCTCGCCGCAGGTGGCGTCGCAGGCGCCGCAGTTGCGCGTGTCGTTGAGGAGGTTGGACTCGCAGCCGTTCTCCACGAGGCGGTCGCAGTCGCCGTAGGGGGCGGTGCACATCGAGAAGGTGCACGCGCCGTTCATGCACAGCGGCGCGGCGTTGAGCACGGCGCACCGGCGGCCGCACACGCCGCAGCTCGCGGTGTTGCGCTGCGTGTCGACGCAGGCGTTGTCGCAGCAGGTCTGGCCCGTGGGGCAGGGGCGCGTCGCGGTGCACCCGGCCGCGCAGAGGTTGCCCACGCAGAGCGTGCCGCTCGGGCAGTGGTCGTCGGTGACGCACTCGACGCACTGGCGGTTGGCGAGGTTGCAGCGCGGCTGCGCGGCGCCCGCGTCGCCGGTGGTCATGGCGCAGGCCATGTCGTCGCGGCAGCCGACCTGACAGCTGTTGAGCATGGGCACGCAGTAGCGCCCGGGGCCGCAGCGGTCGTCGGTGTCGGTGCACGGCACGCAGCGCCCGGTGGTGGCCTCGCAGGCGGGGCCGTCGGGGTTGCCCGCGCAGTCGGCCGCGGTGGCGCAGCGCGCGGGGCCCGCGTCGACGGGCGCATCGGTGACGTCGGGTGCGGCGACGTCGAGGACGGGGGCGTCGAGGTCGGGCGCGTCGAGGGGCTTCACGTCAGCGGGGGTGACATCGGACACGTCGGGCGCGCCGAGGTCGGGGCTCGCGTCGCCGGGGGCGGCGCCGCCCACCACGGGGTTGCCGG